>JBIIAS010000163.1:0-2640 GCA_044239795.1 Candidatus Nanopelagicales bacterium
TTCAAGCCCAATTGCATATCGAGCCTCACGCAACTTCCGATTGATAGAAACTGCTACAGCAGCTTCTTGTTCTTCTTTAGTGGTCGCGGCAGTAAGCAAAATCTGCTTCACATATTGCTGTGTTATTGAAGATCCACCCTGCACTTGCCCGCCAGCGCCAGTTGAAATTGAAGCGCGCAGGGTTCCTCTAAAATCGATACCAGCATGATCTAGAAATCTCTGATCTTCGATCGCAATAACTGCTTGCTGCATGATTGGTGAAATATCTTCGAGTGGAACTTCGATTCGATTCTGCGCATATAGGACAGCAAGAACATTTCCATCTGCATCAAGCATCGTATTTCTTTGCGGAAGTGGAACCTGGGTTAGATCACTAGGCAAACTGCTGAACGCCTGTGCACTATTTCTTGTTGCTAGACCTACGCCACCGACCACCGGAAGCACAATAAGTGCGGCAACAATTCCTGCCAGTGCAACAAATGTCGCCATTCTGGTCAGGAGGCCAAATCGGTCCGGTCCTGTTTTACTGGAGCTGTTTCCCATAGTTCATCAATCGTAACCCTTTTTATTCGAAGCGAAATGCGGGTGCACTTGAACGGACAACAGTTGCAATTTCGCAGAAAAAAACTGGCTCAAGGTATTGACACGGCCTATGCCATACCCCAATAGTTGAGCCATTGGTGTTTGCCCTAGCATTTCGCACAGGGAAAACATCGATAGACGTTAATCCAAGTATGAGGGGATACAAATCGTCAATGTGGAATGCTGAATGGAGTCGCAGCGCAGCTTGCCGCGATACAGATCCAGATCTTTTGTTTGTTCAAGGCGCCGCACAAAACCGAGTGAAGGTTATTTGTGCAGGATGCTCAGTTCGTACTGAGTGTCTAGCAGACGCACTCGATAACGAAATCGAGTTCGGTGTTTGGGGTGGCATGACTGAGCGAGAACGCCGCGCGCTATTGCGTAGACGCTCAAATGTATCTTCATGGCGAGAGTTGCTTATGAATGCTCGCAAGGACTACGACCGTCTTGATCCAGTGGCGTTTGTTCGCGGAGCCTAACTCCTACATTTTTACTAAACCACCAACTGTCGTATGCTCGTGACATGACTAAGTGGGAATATCTGACAGCACCATTGCTGGTTCACAACACCAAGGCAATCCTGGATAACTTCGGACTTGATGGCTGGGAATTGGTGGCGATCATTCCAGGTATGAATTCAGAAAATCTTGTTGCTTACTTCAAACGACCAAGAGATTAGGAATTGACATGAGCGCAGTAGAAGATCGTTTGTCCGCAATTGGAATCACCATTCCAGACGTAGTACCACCAGTTGCCTCTTATGTTCCAGCAGCCCGTACCGGAAACTTGGTTTACACATCTGGCCAACTTCCGTTTGTGGCTGGCGAATTAATTGCAGCGGGCCTTCTTGGAAAAGATGTTGACGAAGAAACAGCCGCTAAGTGCGCTGCACAGTGTGCCGTGAATGCGATCGCTGCAATCAAGTCACTAATTGGCGACCTAGATAAAGTTGTTCGCGTAGTTAAGGTTGTTGGCTTTGTCGCCAGCACGCCAGAGTTTACAAAGCAGCCAGTTGTTATCAATGGAGCAAGTGATTTATTCATCCAAGCATTTGGTGATGCCGGTAAGCACGCACGTTCAGCTGTTGGAGTTGCATCACTTCCACTTAACACACCAGTTGAAGTTGAAGTGATTGTTGAAGTCCGCGATTAAGAATCAATGTCAAGCAACAAGAAAGGAAGCGGAAATGATTGATAGCAATTTGCACAATACTCCGCTCTTTTCAGCGCTAGATGAAGAAGCTGCGATTGCACTAAAGCAATCGATGGTGCCGCAGACCGTTAAAAAAGGCCAAGACCTTTTCAAAGAAGGTGATGCGGGCGATCGTCTTTACGTGGTCACTGAAGGAAAGATCAAGCTGAGCCACGCTTCTGGTGATGGCCGCGAATCACTTCTTATGGTCTTGGGACCTGGCGACATGTTTGGCGAACTATCTTTGTTTGATCCAGGACCAAGAACTGCAACTGCAACGGCAATAACAGATTCACAAGTCTTAGGTTTAGGACATACGGACTTGAACCCATGGCTTGCTGGCCGACCTGAAGTTTCGAAATCTCTGTTACAAGCATTAGCGCATCGCTTGCGTCGCACAAACGAAACTATGTCAGATTTAGTTTTTGCTGATGTCCCAGGTCGCGTGGCCAAGGCCCTCTTAGAGCTCGGTGAAAAGTTCGGCACTAAGACTAATGACGGTCTTTACGTTCACCACGACTTAACTCAAGAAGAACTGGCACAACTAGTTGGTGCATCACGCGAAACAGTCAACAAGGCACTTGCCGACTTCGCTAGCCGTGGTTGGGTCAAATTAGAAACCCGTTCTGTTGAGATTCTTGATGTTGAGCGGTTATCAAAACGCGCTCGTTAACAAATCATCTAGTCTTAAGTAATGTCCCCGCGTGAATCTAAAACAGCACTGAAGGCTCGCGCACTTGCCATAGACTCAAAACTTTCCGAGATGTTTCCGGAAGCAAAATGTGAATTGGATTATGAGAATCCGCTTCAACTTTTAGTCGCAACAGTCTTATCGGCTCAATGCACAGACAAGCGCGTGAACATGGT
>JBIIAS010000165.1:0-2638 GCA_044239795.1 Candidatus Nanopelagicales bacterium
CCTTGCATGCCATGCAAGTGCGCTACCAGCTGCGCCACAGCCCCGAACCTTGTCAATGTTAGTGGACGTTACTTATCATCACCAATTGCAGGCTCTGGTAACGATCCTGCGTTGTATTCCTGCAGTCGCCACTTCAAGCCCGGCAACTTAGGCATGTTTTCGTCAAGTTCAGATAGCACTGACCATTGCGCGTTAGCTAGCACGCCCAGGATGGTCCACTGCTCAGGTGCTAATCCCAAAAGTCGACCAAGTGCAGAGCGCAAAGCGCCACCATGTGAAGCAACTACTAATGTTCCACCAGTCGGGATTCCCTTAAGAGCATTTTCAATGGCTTCAACTACTCGCTCGGAAACTTCCCATCTGGTCTCGCCACCACCAGGACGGATTTCAGAGTCGCCACCCCAGGCTGCATAGTCTTCTGGGTACTTTGCCATGATTTCGTCGCGCGTCATGCCTTGCCATTCGCCAGCAAAGGTTTCTCGCAAACGCTCATCGACAGTCATATCTATGCCAGCAAGATCTGCCAAAGTGCGACCTGTTTCAAGCGCTCTCGACAAGTCACTGGCAATCACATGAGTGGGCTTCATGGCAAGCAATGTCTGAGCGGCATGACGCGCTTGCTCAACGCCTACGTCATTTAATGGGATGTCGATTTGTCCCTGATGGCGATTCTCAGCATTCCAAACAGTTTGACCGTGACGCCACAAAACTAAACGACGTGAACTCATACCAATTCCACTGGAATGTGTGGGCAATCGCTCCACAATCGTTCTAGGTCATACAAGCTGCGTTCTTCGTCTTGCTGAACATGCACGACAATGTCGAAGTAATCAAGTAGCACCCAACGGCCTTCGCGATTTCCTTCGCGACGGATCGGATCAACATCAATAGCATCAAGTGCGGCTTCGATCGCATCGACAATGGCACCAACCTGGCGCTCATTATCAGCTGAGGCAATCAAGAAAATGTCGGTGATTACCAAGTGTTCGCTGACATCAAGCAGAACGATATTCTCGGCTTTCTTGTCATAAGCCGCTTGTGCCGCGATCTTGGCAATCTTTAAGGCATGTTCAGAGGCAGCCACAAACTCCACGCTTTCGCAATACTTATCTAATTAGGACTCTAAGACTACTTAATTACTTGGTACGCGGGAAACGTTGGCACTGGACCAAAGATTAGATGCTCGGAGCTCAACAATTAATCTTGCAATGCTCTGGGTTGGCACATTTGATTGCGCTAACGAACCCAAGGCAGAAAGCACTTCATCTACGCGCTCCTGATCACCTTGTTGATTCTCAAAAACTGCACGTAACACTTGATTAGTTCGGCCCATGAACTGATCGGTAGTTTCGAACTTTGATTTCAGCATCGCGTAGCCAGCTGCGGGTCCACCTGCAAGAAGCGCACTCCCTGGACGCACATACTCTGCAGCTTCCCCAGATTCACTAACTCGATACAGATTCTCAGAATTAATCGTTACGCCACCAACTCCATCAACTAAGCCTGCCAAGGCTAGACGCTGAAGGTACATAGATCCATCTATTGGAATTCCAAGCGCACCTGAAATGGCTTGATCAACACCATCGAACGAACCTTGCAAGCCAGCATCACTGATTGGGACAAAGCCTTGGCCTGGCGGCACTATCAAGGTTGCTGGATCGATATTTACTATGGCGAATTTTGTTCCATCGCTTGATTGTCGCAGCACTGTAACGGAAACTATCTTTTGTTCTGAATCGACTAAGGCAATCATCAAGTTATTGATGTCCGTCGCAGGATCAGCAGTCACACTCGCCGTAGGACTCGCTGTCGGGCTCGCTGTTAACTCAGCAGGAAGTGGTGCAGCTTGGCCATCACCACGAAGGAAAAACACTCCAGTAAGTAGTGCGACAGCCAAGATCGAGCTAATCAACCACTTTAAGAATGATGGGATTCGATTCACGCTTGATACAGACCTTGATCTGAAATGTATCGGCTTACTTTTTGTGGCACTAAGTATTGCGTGTCTGAGTGATTAGTAAATCGGTCACGAAGCTCAGTTGCGGAAATTCGAACTTCTGGCATTTCCACTGAAACAAAGTCAAACGGCACAGTGTCATTTTGTCCGACCCGATTAACGGCGACAATTGTTACTTCGTTGACAAATGCTTCCCACTCATGCCAGCTAGGGATCCCACTTAACGCATCTGAACCAACAATCCAAAACAACTCATCAGCTGGACTTGCTTTCATCCACTCGCGCACTGTGTCAATTGCGTAGGTTGGTCCGCTTCTAGCAATCTCAATGTCGCTGACTTGAAACCTCGTGTCACCTTCAGTTGCTAGTCGGACCATTTCTAAGCGTTGCTGACCGGTACTTAGTTCACGATCTCGCTTTTGCCAAGGATCTCCAGCCGGAATAAACACAACCGAATCCAGGTTCAACTCTTCATAAACCGAGCTAGCTGCAATCAAATGCCCGATATGTATTGGGTCAAAAGTCCCGCCCAATATGCCAACCCTCATACCTACAAGAATACTTGCAACTAGTGTGGTGCTAATCGCCGAAGTAGAAGGGTAATTGCCTTGGAGCACATTGATCATGTGGTGATTGGTGCTGGCGCAATGGGTAGCGCTACTGCTTGGCAACTTGCCTTAC
>JBIIAS010000170.1:0-2631 GCA_044239795.1 Candidatus Nanopelagicales bacterium
AATCGCATGAGCACTCGCGCCGGCCGTGGCATTCTTGCCTCACGCCGAGCAAAGGGACGCTCAAAGCTTTCCGCCTAATCTGCGGCTCCAAGTAAATGCTTCCCGCCTCGGCGAGGTTGCGTAAGTCCTCGGATATTTCAGCTGTTATGAAATCAGGCACAAGGTTTTCAGCAAAATTGGTGGTTCTACACGTGGCTCAAAGTTCAAGCGAACACACAAAAGTAGCCTTTGCCGTGGGTAAAAACGTGGGAAACTCGGTAGTTCGCCATAAAGTCACCCGTCAATTACGCCACGCAATCACCCCATTAATTGGGAGTTTTCCTGCTGGATCCCACGTTGTGGTTCGTGCCTTACCGGACGTTAACCAGGCAAGTTTTTCCCAGCTTTCAGAGAACCTAAAGTTCGCGCTTTCAAAAGTGACAAAGCCATGAATCAATTACTTGCTCCGCTAAGGCAGATTTGGGCCATGACTTTTGGTCGGCTGTTCAAATCGATCCTGGTTGGCCTGATTCGCGGCTATCAAATTCTGCTAAGCCCGCGCATTGGTCAAGTTTGTCGCTACTACCCAACTTGCTCGCACTACGGGCTTGAGGCCGTAAAGGTTCATGGAGCAGGCAAAGGTAGCCTGCTGGCAGCATGGCGAGTATTGCGTTGTCACCCTTGGGCAACTGGTGGGATCGAATACATACCCGCAAAAGGATCTTGGACCAACCGAGAAGTAATTGAAATTTCAACTAATAACGATAGGCAGGTTATTGGCGCATGAGCCTTAATCCATTGGTATGGCTAGAAACCCTGGTTAGTTGGGTTTTAGTTACTTTCCACTCTTTAACTTCCCGTGTCTTCCTTCCGGACAGCGGTTGGGCCTGGGGCCTTGCCATCGTCATGCTCGTGATCCTGATTCGCATCATCTTGATCCCTCTCTTCGTAAAACAGATTAAGAGCCAGCGAAACCTCCAGATCATTCAGCCGCAAGTAAAAGAAATTCAAAAGAAGTACCAAGGCGATCGCGAGCGCCAATCCCAAGAGCTAATGAAGCTCTATAAGGAAACTGGAACTAACCCGCTATCCAGTTGCTTACCAATTTTGGCGCAAGCCCCGATCTTCTACGCCTTGTTCGTTGTGCTTCAGGGCATTGCAATGAGTCAGCCCAAGGGCGTTCTAACCGATGAGTTAGTTGAGTCAGCGCGAAACGCAACCATCCTTGGTGCTCCGATTTATGGCACATTCATGAACCGCGCCGAGACTGCAAACCCAACTGCAACTTTCTGGGTCACCTTAATTTTGATCTTCTTGATGACCCTGACTTCATTCCTCACACAGCGCCAACTAATCGTTAAGAACACCGCTCCTGACAATCCAATGGTTCAGCAGCAAAAGATTTTGCTCTATGTTTTCCCGGTCATTTTTGCTGTCACCGGTATCAATTTCCCAGTCGGTGTATTGCTGTACTGGTTCACTACAAACCTTTGGACTATGGGACAACAGTTCTATGTCATCCGAAACAGCCCGCAACCAGGAACCCCAGCATTTGATGCACTTGAAGCCCGAAAGGCTGCAAAGAAATCCAAAAAGAACCCAGAGTCAGTTACTGAAATTGAGCAAGAGCCAGAGGCGAAGCCAGTTCGCCAGCAACCTAAAAAGAAGCCTAAAAAGAAGCGCAAATAGTTTCACGTGAAACCAAGCAACTAAACGAACTAATTACCCAAACTAGACTTCCAACACAGAAAGGCCAAATCAAATGGCTGAAAAACTCTCACTACTTGAACAAGAAGGCGAAATCGCCGCGGACTACCTAGAAGGCCTGCTAGACATCGCAGACTTCGATGGCGACATCGACATGGACGTAGAAAATGATCGCGCCACCGTAAGTATTGTTGGCGCTGACCTTTCCCAGCTTGTAGGCAAGAAGGGCGAAGTTCTCGATGCCCTTCAGGAGTTGACTCGCCTAGCGGTAACTCGCGAAACCGGTGAACGCTCCCGATTAATGCTTGATATCTCAGGTCATCGCGCATCGGTGAAAGCCAAACTAATTGAGGTAGCTAAAGAAGCTGCTGCAAAAGCTATCGAAACTGGCGAAGAAGTTGAACTAAAGCCAATGAATGCTTTCGAGCGCAAGGTAGTACATGACGCAGTTGGCGAAGCTGGTGCTTCCAGTGTTTCTAAGGGCGAAGAACCAAAGCGCCGAATCGTGGTACTTCCGGCCTAGTTTCACGTTTCACGTGAAACATTTATCTAAAGACTAATTCAGTGAAAGAAATCACCGAGGTTTACCCAGATGCTGCGGATAACCTTGCCCGATTCGCACATTGGTTAGCTGGTGCCGGTGTAGAACGCGGGTTTCTGGGCCCGCGGGAAGTTGATCGCATTTGGGATCGCCACATTGCAAACTGTGCGGTTGTGGAAGAACTTATTCCGGCAAACTCAAAGGTTTTCGACATTGGCAGCGGTGCCGGATTGCCTGGCCTAGTTCTAGCAATAGTTCGACCTGACATCACAATGGGATTGATCGAACCGTTAATGCGCCGCTCAGAATTCCTGAAAGAAGTTGTTACCGACCTTGGAATTACTGATCAAGTAACAGTTATCCGAGGCAGAGCCGAAGAACTAAAAGGCCAGACTGCCCCAGTT
>JBIIAS010000166.1:0-2605 GCA_044239795.1 Candidatus Nanopelagicales bacterium
CCGGAATGCGAGCAATCGAAGGAATTTATCGTCGACCATTCCTAGGTATTGATCGAGCAATAGTCCGCGCTGAAGTCAGCGACCTGAATGTCTTTGAAGACCCACACAACAGCGACAATAAGTTCTCACGTGTTCGGGTGCGAAACACGATTCTGCCAATGTTGGAATCCGAACTTGGCCCAGGTGTAACTCAAGCTCTGGTTCGAAGCGCGGATCTATTGCGTGACGATGCCGATGCTCTTGATGCACTGGCTCGCTTTGAGATCACGCGAGTAGGTGATGATGTAAATTTGATTGGCGCATTGCCTCGAGCAATCAGAACCCGAGTTATCCGACAACTGGCGATCTCAAATGGTTGCCCAATCAATGACTTAACTAGGGATCATGTGCTGTCGATTGATGCTTTGATTACAAACTGGCATGGGCAAGGTGCGCTAAATCTGCCAGGCGGTGTCAGCGTCGAAAGACGACATGAAAGACTTACGTTCTATCGGCCTTAGATCTACAGGAGCAATGCGTGGACGCAGCACAAATTGGGAATGAATTAACGAGCATCGTTTTGACGACAGAGCAAATCGATACCCGAATTCGTGAAATTGCTGCCCAGATCGATACTGACTACGCAAGTGCCGAAAAGCCAGTCTTGATGGTTGGCGTTCTTAAAGGCGCAGTTATGGTGATGGCTGATTTAGCTCGCGCTGTTTCTATTCCTGTTGAGTTTGATTTCATGGCTGTGTCTTCATATGGCTCAGGTACCAAGTCCAGTGGTGTAGTTCGCATCATAAAGGACTTGGATATTGATTTAGCTGGTCGCGATGTTCTAATCGTGGAAGACATTTTGGATTCAGGTCTAACGCTTTCTTGGTTGATCAAGAACTTAAAGTCGCGTAATCCAAAGTCGGTTGAAGTGATGACCATGATGCGTAAACCAGATGCAATCAAGGTCGAAGTTCCTGCCAAATACATCGGCTTTGATATTCCAAACGAATTTGTTGTTGGCTTCGGACTTGATTACGCAGAGAAATATCGCAACCTTCGCGAAGTTGGAATTTTAGCGCCACACGTCTACGGCGGCTAATAGAAAAGACCCCTCGCGTACCCGAAAGAGCCTGCTTATCCTTGCTGCCTTCCGGCCCTGGGGAGGTTCACAGGTTTACGCCACGCGAGGGGCTGCTTCATATTCTAGTTAGATAATTACTCGCTCGATTTCGCCTTCAAATTGGCATTTGAATATGTATCTTGCAGTCGAGCGTAGAGCGCATCGAACCAGCCGTCTTGTTCCAATCCAGTGCGATTCCGGAAATTCAATCCGCCAGGAGTCTCGTGCTCAACGGGTAAATGAGCAACTTCTTCATCTGCTGCTGCTTGCCCTTCAATTGCTAAACCTTCAAGCAACGATCGGAAATATTTCGAAGCAGTGTCATGGTCAATTCCATTATCTTCAGTCCATTTGATAACGGTGTTTTGAAATGTGAAGTAAGTCGACATCATTGCGGAGGCAACACTAAGAATTCGAATTTTTGTTTCATCTTCCAAAATCACGATGTCACCAAGACCAGCAAATTCCCGCACTACATCTGGGTGTGACGGGCAGATAACTAATGGACCCTTGTGATGAACAATTGGTGGCAATGGAATCAATTGACTGACTTGGGTTGCTGGCGCTGTTAGTTTTGCGATTCCAGTTGGCGGAGTTCCAGCTACAAAACTGGCAATGATTTGATCTTCCCGAAAAGTTAGTTCGGCCAAAGCCTCATCAATTTGATTTGGCAACATGCTGAGCACAACCATGTCGCTGGCATCGATTACCGCTTGATTTGATTCGAGTCGAATGCAGTGATCATATTTGGCTGCAAGTTCAGCGGATCGTTTCTCGCCACGAGGGGAGAGGTAGATGGTTTCTTGCGTTCCGCCACGAGAAGCCATGGCTTCAATAACTGCAGTTGATACGGTGCCGACGCCAAGGAATCCAATTTTCATATTTGATTCTCTCGCAAAACAAGAAAAGAACACCCAAAAGGGTGTCCTTTTCTAATGGTTTAAAACTTAGCGTCGATTTCAGCGATTAACGCTTCGACCTTTGCTCTGATTTCATCGCGAATCGGGCGAACCTCTTCGACACCTTTTCCGGCTGGATCATTTAATGGCCAATCAAGATAAGTCTTACCTGGGAAGAATGGGCAAGCATCGCCACAACCCATTGTGATTACGTAATCAGAATCTTTAACGGTCTCATCACTGAGAACCTTTGGAACATTGTTGGCAATGTCGATGCCTTCTTCTGCCATGGCTTCGATGGCCGAAGGGTTCACTTGATCCTTTGGTTGAGTTCCTGCTGATAAAACTTGGATGCGATCGCCAGCAAGTGCTCGCAGATATCCAGCTGCCATTTGAGAACGACCTGCGTTATGAACGCAAACAAAAAGTACGGTGGCTTTTGTATCAGACACGAGTAACTCCTTTAACTAATGCAATGCCGAGCAATGCCCCGACGAGTTGGGCGATTATGAATGGAAGAACAGATGCGGGGTTAATTCCGGCGAAGGTATCGGAAAACACGCGACCGATTGTTACTGCAGGGTTTGCAAATGACGTTGATGAAGTG
>JBIIAS010000167.1:0-2602 GCA_044239795.1 Candidatus Nanopelagicales bacterium
AACTTTTGCATAGCCATGCATCATCTTTTGGTAAGTCAAAACATCAGGACCACCGATGTCGAATGTTCGATTTAATCCAGCTGGTAAATTGCGCGCTTCAGTTAGATAACGCAAAACATCTCGCACCGCGATTGGTTGGATTTTTGTGCGAACCCATCTTGGCGTAATCATTGCTGGCAGGCGCTCAGTTAGATAGCGAAGCATTTCAAACGAGAGACTTCCAGATCCAATGATTACAGCTGCGCCAAATGCAATAGTTGGTACGCCTGAATTGATAAAGATGTTTCCGACTTCTGCCCGCGACCTCAAGTGTGGTGAAAGCTTCGGGTCATTTTGTAGTCCGCCTAGGTAAACAATTTTTCCAACGTTATTGGCTTTTGCAGCTTGGGCGAAGACACTTGCGGTGTTACGTTCAGTTTCTTCAAAGTCTCCCGCACTACCAATTGCATGGATCAAGTAATAAGCGACGTCAACATCTCGTAAGGCCTCATCACAAACGTCAGGGTTATCTGCAGTGCCACTTACTATTTCAACTTGGTTGTACCAAGGGTGCTGGGAGATTCGCTCGGGATGTCTGACTAAGACTCGGACTCGAACCCCTTCTTCAAGTAATCGGGGTATCAAGCGGCCACCGATATATCCGGTGGCACCAGTAACTAGACAAAGTTGCGACATACCTAAGTGTTACGGGTTTCTAGCCCTCGTGCAGGGCGGAGTCCCTACTTTTCCCAGGTGGTGTTTTGACTAAAGTTAGCGACGTTCAGGATTTCGCCATTTCTGATGTACCAAAGCACGCCAGCCTCATCACGAACCCGAGTAGTACGAAGAGCTACAGCTTCGACTCGGCCTCGGACCGTGCCAATTTCAACTTCATCGCCGATGCCGTATTGGTCTTCAACAATCAGGAAGATGCCAGAGATGTAATCCTTAACCAGGGTTTGAGCGCCAAAGCCAAGTGCCACGCCTGCGATACCAGCACTGGCCAGAAGTGGTGCAATATTCACCCCAACGACAGTTAGCGACATCAGGATTGCAGTACCCCAGATGATCACCGAGGTTACGGTATTTAGTACCGCAGAAATTGTGGAACTTCTTTGATCCCGTCGCTGATTTGAACCGAAAGCTTGGCGCACTAAGCGGTTGTTAGCTCGGACCAAGAGGAATCGAACTACAAAAGCAACTAGGAAGATAATGACTATTCTTAGCGGTTCTCCGAGGAACCAATCTGGAAGCACGTTTTCTGACATGCCTCTATTTTGCTCGGAATCGAGATAGTTGTCACGGACCCGAGAATCAATCTATGAAACTTGTATCGTAAACTTGAAGCATGACGAGAAGCATTCGCCGGGTTTGGTCCACCACAACAGCCGTCGCTGTTCTGACAGCAACCTCTGTTTCAACAGCATTTGCCGATGAACTAAAGCGTGATGATGGAGATCAGCCTGGCGAGCCAATGGGCACGCTTAATGCGATTCTGTGGTTCGTCGTTTTGCCATTGACTATCACTGGAATCATCACTTTGCTAACTCTTGGGCCAAGCTGGACTAGCGCAGCGCGCAAATCAACTCGTGGTGGATACCTGGATGATCCAACTCTTTCGGATCGCCAAGTATCTGGAAACGAACGTTCCCAAATCAGCAATTAGTTTGCATCAACCGACTGGCAGCGAAGTGATCGCGCCACGTTGTCGCGCAACTCACGAATCAATCTGATTGCACCAACATCTTTCGATCCTGCTATGAAGGCATCGGCCTTCGCCAAGATTTCTGGCGAACCAAGCAATGACGGGAACAGACCCAAAGTTAAAGTCTGTGCAATCTCATTTGTTCGAGTTTCCCAAACATCGCCAATAACTTCGAAGTATTTGTCGACAAATGGTTCTAATAGTTCACGTTGATCTGGCTGTGAAAATCCTCCAACAGTTGATTCAAGTAGCGCATTGGCAAGGTCGTCATTTTCAATTACGGCCTTCCATGCGATCAACTTTGCCTCCGCAGTAGGAATGCCAGCGCGAGCTGAAGCTGCTTGGCGCTGTCCGCCAGCAGTGTTGTCGCGCTCGAGTTCTTGGTCAATTGCAGTTGCTGGCAACTCACCTAATGCAACTAAGCGAGCTACTAGTTGCCAGCGAAGGTCTGTGTCGACTTCCAAGCCAGCTGGAGTGGCGCTGCCATCAAGCCAGCCAGCGATAAGCGAAATGTCATCTTTAGTTCTGGCAATGCCGGCAATGTTTTTAACAAATGCGAGTTGATGATCGCTACCCGGCTCTGTTTTAGCAAGTGCCTCAATCAGGAAAGCAGCCAAGGCATCACGATTGGCTGCGCGGTTTGCTGGGTTACCGAATTGTTCAATAGCGGATCGGGCCTGGAGCAACAACTGTTGTGCCACACCAATTTCGATACTGCCTAAATCTGCACTAAGGACCATGTTCAAGTAATCGGTAGTGCTCATCTCGGCATCGCGTGTCATATCCCAGGCTGCGCCCCAGATCAATGCACGCGAAACGCTGTCTTCAATATCGCGAAGTCCAGTCGCTGAAGTTTTTGCTGACGCTTCATCCAGACGGATTTTTACGAAGGTGTAATCACCATCGTTTAGAAGTAGT
>JBIIAS010000044.1:0-10127 GCA_044239795.1 Candidatus Nanopelagicales bacterium
CCCGTAACTCCAATAAGTAATGCGGATCCAGAATCTGGCAAACCAGAAAGCAGTTCAGTTAACTCAGGCGTGCCATCTTCAATAACGCTCAAGGCCTTACCTAAGGCGCGCACGTCTCCAGTGACTGCTGCTTCAAGTAAGGAGTGCATAAGAAATCTGCTTACGGAACTCTAATAATTAGTGCATCACCTTGACCGCCACCGCCACACAACGCGGCAGCACCAGTGCCACCACCGCGACGCTTCAATTCGTTTGCTAAGTGCAACACGATTCGAGCGCCTGACATTCCAATTGGATGTCCCAGAGCAATTGCGCCACCGTTCACATTGACTTTCGAATCGTCAATGCCAAGTTGATCCATGCTAACGAGTGCAACTGAGGCAAATGCCTCGTTCATTTCATAAAGATCTAGGCCTGCTGGGTCTAGGCCAGCCTTTGCGGCTGCCTTCTTAATTGCCCGCGCTGGCTGTGCAACCAGTGATGCATCTGGTCCAGCTACCATGCCATGAGCCAAGATTTCTGCCAGAACTGTAATTCCAAGTTCAGCAGCTTTCTTTTCGCTCATTACGATTACTGCTGCCGCGCCATCACTAATCTGTGACGAGGACCCTGCAGTGATTGTGCCGTTTGGATCAAATGCCGGTCGCAGCTTACCGAGAGTCTCAGCAGTAGTTTCAGTTCGCACGCCTTCATCGCTTGCAAACATGATTGGGTCACCCTTGCGCTGCGGAATAGCTACCGGAACTATTTCATCTGCAAAAAGTCCAGCAGCATGTGCAGCTGCAGCTCTTTGGTGGGACTTTGCAGAGAATTCGTCTTGACGTTCGCGAGAAATCTTTTCTCCGGCTGTGTATTTGTCAGTTGCTTCACCCATACCAAGTTGATCAATGGCGCAGAAAAGTCCATCGAATGCCATGGTGTCCTTAAGTGCCCAGTCACCGTACTTCATGCCTTTGCGACTTCCCACCAAAACGTGCGGTGCATTAGTCATGCTTTCCATGCCGCCCGCAACTACAACATCAGCTTCGCCGGAACGAATCAACTGATCAGCCATGGCAATTGCATTGATTCCTGACAAGCAAACTTTGTTAACACTGATAGCTGGCACCTCAAGACCGATACCCGCCTTGATGGCTGCTTGCCGGGCTGGCATCTGACCTGCGCCAGCCTGCAAAACATGTCCCATGATTACGTAATCAACATCAGATGCTGAGACTCCGGATTTTTCCAAAGCTCCGCGAATGGCAGTTGCGCCAAGCTCCACTGCGGATACATCTTTTAGAGAGCCAAGCAAGCGACCAATACCGGTACGAGCTCCACCAACAATAACGGACATTAAAGGCCTTTCAGGTCAGGAAAAGTGCGGAAAATTGCGCGTGATGTGCAAAATCCCTTACTGTCACCTTAGCGATGTTCCTGCCCATAACAGGAATCCGCCCAATGATTGCGAGGATTGCAATGGTCAACTTAAGCGCCGCACTTGGCGGAACACTGCTGGGAATCGATCATGTTGGGCTTGCCGTTCGGGATCTTGATGAGGCTATTGCTCGCTGGTCTAAGACTTTTGGCCTTGAAGTTTCCCATCGGGAGATTAATGAATCGCAAGGCATTGAAGAAGCGATGTTGGATTTAGCTGATGGAACTCGCTTGCAGCTACTCGCTCCACTTAACGCCGATTCAACGATCGCTAAGTTTTTGGAGCGAAGTGGTGAAGGTATGCAGCAGCTCGCATTTCGAGTTACCAGCATCGATGAAGCAATGGCAAATGTATTGAATGCGGGAATGCGTTTGATTTATCCAGAGTCACGAATTGGTACGGCTGGATCAAAAATTAACTTTGTGCATCCAAAAGACGTTGGTGGAGTTCTTATCGAACTTGTCCAGCCAGCCGATCACTAACTGACGAGCCTATTCAGACTTGTTTAACAAGTCAGAGCTTATTCCGACTTGTTTAACAAGTCGTTCCACCGTGACATCTCGCCATCCCAAGTCCAACTGAGTTCTGGCATATCAGGACGTATCCGCTGCAACGCTTGGTTCCAGGCTATCCTCACAAACTTTTCACCAACCCAAAGATGTCTGCATTCTGGAATAGCAACGACTTCGCATTGCGGAACTGCCGCAAACTTCACGACTGCTTCCGGTGGCTTCAGGTAGTCATCTAGTTCTGGAACAAGTGCTGTAAGCGGTCGGCGGGAATCCGCCCAAGACTTTAGATTTTCTTCATTGCTCCACATCAAAGGCGGACTAAACAAAACTGCACCTTGAACCGGATCAACATTGCCATGCATCAAAGTGACATCAGTTCCGAATGACCAACCAACTAGCCATATATTTTCCAAGCCACGCGACTGGGCAAAACTCAAAGCAGCTTTGAAATCTAAACCTTCTAAAACACCTTGGTCGTATTCACCTTCACTGGTGCCTGCTGCACTGGTTGTTCCTCGAGTGTTCCATCGCAACACTGCAACGTCGGCTAATGCAGGAAGGCGCCAAGCCGCTTTTTTGAACAGATGGCTATCCATCATTCCGCCACCAGTTGGATTTGGGTGAAGTAACAAGAGAGTGGCTTTTGGTTTTTCCGAAACCGGAAGCGCCAACTCCCCCACTAATCGCAAGTTGTCTTCAGTTACTAATGTGATGGCTTCTCGATTTGCCGGTAAAACGCTGTTTGAGACAATTTCAGCCATCAGAATTTTCTCGGCGTTCTACGTTTCCAACAGGCAGTGTGCCAATGTCTTCTATCATCTGCTGAGTAATCCATGTTCCAAGCAACTATGTGAGCAGTTCCTGGTTGAATGTCGCCTTGGCAGCCTGGGCAGCGATAAACCTTCACTGATGATTCACCAGTTAATGAAGTAACTTGCCATTCGCCATCAGTATGGTTTTCAGTGCGACCAAAACTGCCAAGTTTGAGCTCAGATGGCTCTTGATTTGGCTCTCTTCGGTTTCGGCGCCCCATGGTCTAATTCTAAGTTGGAATCTAGGTGAGTTAGAGCGGCAAAGGTTGATAGGCAGTTATGCCAGTACGCTCGGCAAGCTCAGCTTGCGCTGACCTAACTTTTTCGATGCCGATGTCTTGGATTACTTCGAACGGCCCCTTTGGTAAACCGCAACCCAACTTCATTCCAAAATCTATATCCGCTTTTGTTGCATAGCCTGTGGCTTCCATCGCGATGCAGTCACCTAAGTAAGCCATCAACAGATCACTATGAACTTGGGCCTTAACGTCTTCGTTTGAATCAGTTGGGGTATCGAGTTTCTCGGAATAGTCATAGAAGCCTGAACCAGTTTTGCGACCTTTGGCTCCAGCTGATACGAGATTCACCATTCCAATGGCAGGTTCATCAATTTCTAATTTGGTATCAGCATGAATCGTCTTTAAGATTTCAACGCAGGTATCAATGCCAATCAGATCTAAGAGTTCACAAGGTCCCATTGGGTAACCAGAAAGTTCCCGCATTGCTGCATCCATCTGTTCCTTAGTTGCCTGGCCAGAATCAAGAATTTGAA
Organism: Candidatus Nanopelagicales bacterium; assembly: GCA_044239795.1. Lineage (GTDB taxonomy): Bacteria > Actinomycetota > Actinomycetes > S36-B12 > UBA5976 > UBA5976. The sequence continues at coordinate 3,514 of JBIIAS010000044.1, forward strand.
CCGCATGATTCAGGTAGCGAAGCAATAACTTGTTAACGATGAATCCTGGCTGATCAGAAATCTGTGCCAGATGCTTACCGAGGGTATTGCCAAGCTCAACAATTCTTGCCACTACTTCACTATCGGATTTTGCAGTTGAGATTACTTCTACAAACTTTTGGACCGGAGCTGGATTGAAGAAATGCATTCCGATTACTTTTTCTGGACGTGAGGTTGCATTCGCAATCTCGGTAACCGACAAGCTTGAAGTGTTTGTAGCCAAAATGCCTGCTGGCTTTACTGCTGCATCCAACTTAGAGAAAATCTCAACCTTTAAAGAAAGGATCTCGGGCGCAGCCTCAATCACCAGATCGCAGCTAGCAAGTAAATCAAAGTCTTCGCCAAATGAAACTCTTGCCGTGATTGCATCACTTTGCTCTTGGCTTAGCTTTCCTTTGGAAACAGCTCGGGACAGTGACTTGGCTAAGTTTGATTTTCCGGCGTCAACGGCAGCGGGCGACTCAGCAACCCCAACTACTTGATATCCAGCGCGGGCAAAAACTTCAACAATGCCAGCACCCATGATTCCTAGGCCAACAACACCAATTTGCGAAAAGCTCATGCGGCTAGTCTGGCAGACGCCAATATCCGTTGCTAAGAGGCCAGACTTTAGTCTGCGGTATAGGACAGTTTGCGACAGACTTAAGTCGTGCCAGCCTGGAGTTCATTTTCATACTTCTTCGGCCCGCTTGTGGCATTTTCCGGTCTTGGCATCATGGTGCTGATCCTGCGCTGGGCCTTTACCCGAGGTGGATCAGTTGTTGAGCGGCCTGCAAAATCTGGCAACCCAGATGAATACGGAATGTTAGTTCCAGTGGCAACGCCAACCAACTACATTGAAGGCGAAGTGTTGAGGCGCACTTTGGTTGATGCTGGGCTACGAGCAAGTCTGGCACAAACAAATGATGGCCCCAGGATTATGGTTTGGCCCAAAGATGTTGAATCCGCGAAGCAGGTACTCAAGAAAGCTGGGGGCTAGTCTCACGAATAATGCTTGCGCCAAGTTTGCTTAATTGTTTTTCAAAGTCGACATAGCCGCGATCAATGTGTTCAATTGCATGAACGGTAGTTTCACCATCTGCAACAAGGCCAGCTAAAACCAATCCGGCTCCAGCTCTGATGTCAGTAGCTTCAACAGGTGCCCCGGACAATTTTGACCGACCTCTGATCAAGGCATGATGCCCGTCGGTTCGAACTTCAGCTCCAAGTCGAGATAGTTCTTGAACAAATCTAAATCGCGCTTCAAACAAATTTTCTGTAACCATTGCCGAACCCTCAGCAATTGAATTAAGCGCAATGAATTGTGGCTGCAAGTCGGTTGGAAACCCTGGATACGGAAGCGTAACTACATCAATGGCAGTTGGACGCTTATTCATTTGAATCCGAAAGCCGTCGTTAAAGATTTCTACTTCGGCGCCAGATGTAACAAGTTTCTCCAAGGCAATCGAAAGGTGTTCGCTGTTTGCGTTACGAACTGTGATATCACCTCCAGTGATTGCAGCGGCCACTGCCCAAGTACCTGCAACAATGCGATCGGCGACAGTAGTGTGTTCGACTGCGCTCAAGCTAGAGACGCCTGTAATTGTTAGTAGCGATGTTCCAACACCATCAATTTGTGCCCCCATAGCCAGCAGCATGTTGCAGATATCTGCGATCTCTGGTTCACGTGCTGCGTTATCAATAATTGTCACACCATTCGCAGTTACCGCGGCCATCAATAAAGTTTCAGTTGCACCAACACTTGGAAAATCTAAATAAACATGTGTGCCGACAAGTCCGCTATCAGGTGCGTGGACTACGAGGTATCCGTGTTCGTTTGAAACAGTTGCGCCCATTCGTTCTAAGCCTGCAGTGTGCATGTCGAGTCCGCGTGACCCAATTGCATCGCCACCTGGTAGGGCAACATCGGCTGAACCAGTTCTGGCAACTAGTGGTCCGAGTACTGCAATCGATGCTCGCATTCGTCTAACCAAGTCATAGTCCGCTCGATTTTCGATTGATTGTGGAACATCTATCTCAACTGTCTCGGTTTCTGCACTGTAACTGACCGAACACCCAAGTCTCCGAAGTAACTCAGCCATGATCGTGACATCGAGAATATTTGGGACGGCGTGAATGGTTGTTTTTCCAGGTGCAAGTAAAGCGACGGCCATAAGTTTCAAACTGCTGTTTTTGGCACCCGTGACATGCACCTCGCCTACCAGGCGGGCGCCCCCTTGAATTCGAAATACATCCACGATTAAGCAGAATAACGTGCTTTTAACGATTTAATTTCTAACCCAAGAAAAGGCAGATAAACCCAATGCGCCCTAGGCTTAGGGCATGGTCAATTTAACTCGAATTTATACGCGCACTGGCGATGACGGCACAACCAATCTTGGCGACATGAGTCGCACTGGCAAGAATGATCCCCGCCTAAAGGCTTACGCAGACGTAGACGAAGCGAACAGCTCAATTGGCCTTGCTGTTGCAGCCGGCGAACTTAGAAGCGACATTGTTGAGCTGTTAACCATGATTCAAAATGAATTGTTTGATGTTGGCGCAGACCTTTGCACACCAGTAATTGATAATCCCCCATACGAGCCACTTCGGGTAACTCAGGAGTACATCGAGCGCCTAGAAGCTGCTTGCGATAAGTACAACGAAGAAGTCGAAGCGCTTCGTTCGTTTATCCTTCCCGGTGGAACTGTTGGCGCTGCTCACCTACACGTAGCTCGCACTGTCACGCGACGAGCCGAGCGCAGCACCTGGGGTGCACTCGACATGTACCACGGTGGCATGAATGTGCTTGCGGCAAACTACTTGAATCGTCTTTCAGATTTACTGTTTATTCTTTCTCGCGTTGCCAACAAAGAAGTAGGCGACGTCTTATGGAAGCCAGGCAGCACTCGCTAAAGATTGCTTTAGTCGGATAACTACTGACCGATGCTAGCGCTCATTTTCGCAAGCGCTGACATTAGTTTCTGGTGGAAGTCATCGCCATCGATTGTCCAAGCCACATAACCATTTGGCTTAACATCATTGCGTAAACGAGTATCAGTAACGGTCATTCCAGTGGTTAACTCACCCTGACATTCAACGTCAATGAAAGCTGGCTCGAGTTCCATAATGTTTGGCCAGATTGCTTCAGCCATAGCTAATGCGTCGTGTTGATGCGTCATGCGTTCGCCATAAAAAATTTCATAGAAGTTTGTGTACGAAGTCAGAATGTGATCGAAAACCTTTCCAAACTTACTTCCGTCCTTGAGCCAGCCCCAGAGTGTTTCAAATGTCTTAACCGAGTGTGTTACATCCAAGCCGACCATTACGGTGTTGATTCCACTGGCAAAAACTCGTTTAGCGGCTTCTGGGTCGTGCCAAATATTGAATTCAGCCACTGGTGTTACATTTCCAGTGCGAGCAGCCCCACCCATGATTACAAATCGATCAATCATTGGGATTACTTCTGGGAACCTGTCAGCCAAGTGAGCAATATTTGTTAGTGGACCAATTGCAATCAGCGTCACTGGGTCTGGAGAGTTTCGAATCATATCTGCCAGGAATGCCGGCGCATCAGTAGAAACAACTTGTGTAGTTGGCTCTGGAAGATCGACTCCAGCTAGGCCATCACGACCATGAACTGGCTCGTATCCAGTTTCCATTTTGGCTCGTGCATATGGCTCGTCATGGCCTGATGCCACAGGAATATCTGTGCGACCCAAGAACTCCAATAGGCGCAAAGTATTGCGTGTGGTTGCTTCAAGTCCGGAGTTGCCCCCAACTGTAGAGATGCCAATAACATCAACTTCCGGTGATGCCAAGGCAAGTGCAATTGCTACTGCGTCGTCAATTCCAGGGTCAGTGTCAATTAAAAGTGCGCGGGTCATGTTTCCCCTTTAGTTAGATGGCTGTACTTGTTAAAAACTCTGCTACTTCACTTGCTGTTGGCATTCCAGATTGAGCGCCAAGCTTTAGCGTTGAGAGCGCAGACGCTGCACACGCTAAATCTAGTGAATCAGAAATTGATTTTCCAGAAGCATAGGCGACCACAAATGCGCCAACAAATGTGTCGCCAGCCCCAACTGTGTCCAGAGCATCTACTGCTGGTGGCTGCGCCGTAGCTACTGCTTCCCCATTTTGGTAAGCAACAACTTCTTTTGCACCAGCAGTAACAATCACTAGGCCTGATTTTGGTTCGCCAAGTTGCGCGTACTCATGTTCGTTAACGATCAAGACATCAATCAAACTGGCCAGCTCATCAGATAACTCGCGAACTGGAGCTGCGTTGACGCAAAAGATGCCATTGGCAGCTTTTCCAACTTCAACAATCACTGACTCAGGTATTTCAAATTGAACGATGACAGCGTCTGCGGCTGATATTTGTGCTGCATCAAATGCTGCGTGTTGGTTAGCACCATCTGCAACTACGATTTGGTTTTCGCCTGAATGTTCAACCATGACAAGCGCAGTACTGGTTGGAGATGACACAGTGACCACCGCATCAACATTGACTCCACTTTGCTTCAAGGCGGATAAACACATCTGCCCCGGTTGATCAGAGCCGACTGCTCCAAACATAGAAACGTTTCCGCCCATGCGCGCAGCGGCAACTGCTTGGTTGGCACCTTTGCCGCCAGGGAACCAAGCTGGCTCGGCACTGCTCACGGTTTCCCCGCGACCTGGCAACTTTGGCATCTGGACCACTAGATCGGCATTGATGCTGCCAACTACTGCAATGCGAGGTGTCATACCTTGAGCCTATGCGCCTTATGAATCGAAAAATGAATTAGCCCCAGGACAAATTCGTCCTAGGGCTAATGCTCATCAAGTTAACTATGTAGTCCAGATGCAGTAACTGCAGCTGCTGCCTTCAGACGAGTTTCGGCGCGATGCGCTGCCGCAAGTGCTTCTGGTGAATCTTCACCAGAAGCACGTGCGCGATCCAGAGCTTTCTGAGCACGATCAACGTCGATGTCGCTAGATAGTTCAGCGGTCTCTGCCAGAATTCGAACGTTATCCGAATCCATTGCGACAAAGCCACCATGAACTGCAATTGCAACTTTCGAACCTTCAGTAGGTTCAATCCGAACAACGCCGTTCACCAACAAAGACAGCACTGGTTCGTGACCTGGCAGAATGCCGATCTCGCCTTCTGGAGTCTTGGCAACGATCGACTTAGCTGGTCCAACCCAAATACTGCGGTCTACAGCTACGACGGAAACGTTAAGTTCAGACACGATTAGCCCTGAAGCTTCTTGGCGTTCTCGATAACGTCATCGATGCCACCAGCCATGAAGAATGCCTGCTCTGGCAGGTGATCGTATTCACCTTCAGTTAGCTTCTTGAATGAAGCAACAGTTTCTTCAACTGGAACGAAGGAACCCTTTTGGCCAGTGAAGGCTTCTGCCACGAACATGTTCTGTGACAAGAAGCGCTCAATACGACGGGCACGGTTAACTAGGATCTTGTCTTCTTCAGAAAGTTCATCGATACCAAGAATCGCGATGATGTCCTGAAGTTCCTTGGCCTTCTGAAGGATTCGCTTAACTTCAGCAGCAACTGCGTAGTGCTCAGCACCAACGTAGCGGGCATCCAAAATACGGGAGCTGGAATCAAGTGGATCCACAGCTGGGTAAATACCCTTTTCCGAAATCGGACGGCTAAGTACGGTGTTTGCATCAAGGTGAGCGAAGGTTGCAGCAGGAGCCGGGTCGGTCAAGTCATCTGCAGGAACGTAAATTGCCTGAAGTGAAGTAATCGAGTGACCACGAGTTGAAGTAATGCGCTCTTGAAGCACACCCATTTCATCAGCAAGTGTTGGCTGGTAACCCACAGCAGAAGGCATACGGCCAAGAAGTGTTGAAACTTCTGAACCTGCCTGGGTGAAGCGGAAGATGTTGTCGATGAACAGAAGTACGTCCTGCTTTTGAACATCGCGGAAGTACTCAGCCATGGTTAGTGCTGACAAAGCTACGCGAAGACGGGTGCCTGGTGGCTCATCCATCTGGCCGAATACCAATGCAGTATCAGCGATAACGCCTGACTCAGTCATTTCTAGGAAAAGGTCGTTACCTTCACGAGTGCGCTCACCAACACCAGCGAATACCGAAACACCACCGAAGTTCTTAGCAACACGAGTGATCATTTCCTGAATCAAAACAGTCTTGCCTACACCGGCACCACCCATAAGGCCGATTTTTCCGCCCTTTACGTAAGGGGTTAGCAAGTCAATAACTTTGATACCTGTCCAGAAAACTTCAGTCTTTGATTCAAGCTGATCAAAGGTTGGCGCTGGACGGTGAATTCCCCAACGCTCTTTGATTTCAAGTGATGCTTCTGGCACATCCAGTGGCTTACCAAGTGTGTTCCATACGTGACTCTTTGTAACGTCACCAACTGGAACTGTGATTGAGTCACCGGTATCGCGAACTTCAGCGCCACGGACTAGACCGTCCGTTGGCTGCATCGAAATCGCGCGAACCATGTTGTCGCCAATGTGCAAGGCAACCTCAAGAGTTAGCAGACGCTTTTCTCCATCACCGAAGTCAACATCAACTTCCAGCGCGTTATAAAGCGCTGGCATGCCTTCGACTGGA
>JBIIAS010000168.1:0-2589 GCA_044239795.1 Candidatus Nanopelagicales bacterium
CCTGGTTGATGGTCATGAAGCTACGTCTTGGGCTGACCAAATTCTTACCGTGGCAATGAATGATGAACTTAGAGCCAAACTTTCAGCCGGTGCCATTGCGCATGCTTCCCACTTTGGCTGGGAAGACACAACCGACAAACTGATTTCGGTTTACAACGAAGCCGTTAAATCATCACAGGTTCGGACGCAAGTATGAGTTTGAAGATATCCGAGGTAACAAGTTACTTAACTCAGCAAGAACTTCAGTTCGAACTGGCAGGCGAAAAAACAGTTGTGGTTTCGCTTCCTGGCACCAATAAGCAATTCGTAAATGTGGCAATGACAATTGGTGACACGATTTTCAAGATAGAAAGCTTCGTCGCTCGAAATCCTGACGAAAATCATGAAGCCGTTTATCGGTGGATTTTGGAACAGAATCGCAAGTTGCTTGTGATCAACTACTGCTTGGATCACCTTGGCGACATCTATCTTTCTGGAACACTTCCAATTTCCACCGTGGACTTAGGTCAAATTGATCAACTTCTTGGTGTCATGCTTTCAACCAGTGATAATTCATTCAATATTTTGCTTGAGTTAGGTTTCCGCTCTGCGATTGAGAAAGAGTGGGCTTGGCGTACCAGCAAAGGTATGGACATGGCTAACCTGCAGGCCTTTGCTCACTTCTTTGAGTAATCGGGCAGAATTAAGCCATGAGTAACTACTCCTTGATCTTGGTTCGTCATGGCGAAAGCCAATGGAACGAAAAAAACTTGTTCACCGGCTGGGTCGATGTTGACCTAAATCAAAAGGGACTTGGCGAAGCCACTAGAGCTGGTGAGTTACTAAAAGAAGCAGGCATATTGCCAGACGTGCTTCACACCTCACTTCTGCGCCGAGCAATCAAGACTGCAAACATCGCGCTTGACGTTGCCGACCGCCACTGGATTCCAGTCCACCGCACCTGGCGCTTAAACGAACGTCACTACGGAGCTTTGCAAGGAAAAGATAAGGCCCAAACTCTTGCTGAATATGGTGAAGAGCAATTCATGTTGTGGCGCCGCTCGTTTGATACTCCGCCACCAGTAATTGATCCAAACAACGAGTTCGCACAAACTCATGATCCGCGCTACGCAGATCTGGGCAAAGACTTGCCTGGCACTGAATGTTTAGCTGATGTGGTAGTTCGGATGTTGCCTTACTGGGAATCCAACATTGTTCCAGATTTGAAATCAGGCAAAACGGTAATGATTGCAGCACATGGAAACTCACTTCGCGCTCTGGTTAAGCACCTAGATGGCATTAGCGATGATGACATTGCGGGACTAAATATTCCAACTGGAATTCCGTTGGTTTATGAATTAGATGGCAAATTCAAACCAGTGGTTCCTGGTGGAAAGTATTTAGATCCAGAAGCTGCGGCAACCGCTGCTGCTGCTGTGGCTAACCAAGGCAAGAAGTAGAAACTTCTACTTGGGTGCAACTACTTCCCAAGGCACCGTAACTTCACCTAATCGCCAGCGAATTTTGTTATCCAAGATTGGATAACTCGATTGCATGGCTTCAACCGTAGCAACCCATCGTTGTCTGGCACCAAACGGAATGATCGCCGAATTGCTTAGCCAGGCACGATCGAATTCCTGTAGGAAGTCATAGATTTTTTCACCTGGAACATTTCGATGAATTAATGCTTTAGGCAAACGAGGTGCAATTTCAGAAGGTAACTCAAGGCTTCCTACGTGCAGGGAGATCGTAAATGTTTCCGGCACACTCTCTTGGCTTCGCAGCGAAACCCATGAGCTGCGCCTACCAATTTCATCGCAAGTTCCTTCAACCAAGAAACCTTCTGGGGCTAATCGACTTGTCATAAGTTGCCAAGACTTTGTCACTTCACTTTCGTCATATTGACGAAGCACGTTAAAGGCTCGAATTGCGATGGGTTTTCGAGAACTTGGTAGCGGTACTTCAAATCCCCCATATGCAAAATCAAGCCCAGGTTCAGTAATTTCTGCGGCCTGCTTGACTCTGAGCGGATCAATCTCGATACCAACAACTTCGACATCAGGCCTTACGTGTTTGCGAAACCTATAGAACATTTCTTGTGTCGTGATGGGTGTCGCGCCGTAACCTAAATCAACTACGACTGGGTCTTGGGCACTTCTAATGATTGGGCAAACTGCATGCAGCATCCATCGATCAATCCGACGAAGTCGATTTGGATTTGTTGTGCCTCTGGTGATGTCACCGAGAACCGAAGGGGTCACCGACGACCTGTCATGTCGTTGATCTTTACGCGAATGTCTGCCAGGTAAACACCGCAGGCAATTAGGCCGATGATTCCAGTGAATCCCCAAGCACCAAACAGAATGTGTCCCAAGATGCTACCGATCGTGATCGCTAGCCAAATGTTCTTAGTTTGGCGATTTAGAAATGGGAAAGCTTCAGCTGGAGCTTTAATGACATCGGATAGTGCCCAGGCCTTGATACCAAGTGCGATGTAGCCAGAAACTAGCCAAATTAAGTCAACTGTTGCGTCCACGATATTCCCTATCCCTTGTTTTCTAAATCTTAATCGAACTTTTTGCAAACATGATTCGCCATCGCCAACGCGCT
>JBIIAS010000169.1:0-2560 GCA_044239795.1 Candidatus Nanopelagicales bacterium
CGATTGCGCACCATGACACTAGGAAGCTTGGTTCCGGATCAGTTGAGCGAAGTATCTTGCAAGCGCTTTCGAAAGTTTTCCGCAGACCAACAATTCATTTACTTTTCGGTACTCCGGTAATGGCCAGCGAAATTGCTGACTTAAGTATGGAAGAGACTAACGATTACCTGGAAGCCAAGTTGAATCAAACCTGGCAACAAGTTAAAGCCTTTAACTAAGCGTCTTTCTGAGTTCCGCGAGTTCGGTTACGCTGCCGGGGTGCGCGCTCTTTAGCAGGAGCTTTTTCGGCACTTACTTTGGCTTCAGCATTGCTGGAACTGGCTGAACGCGTCTTTGTACCAGAAGTCTTGTTTCCACCACTTGATCGATTAGCAGAACCAGACTTACCAGCCGGTGGCTTACCAGATCCCGAGCGTCTTCCTTTGTTGGCACCAGTCTCACCAAGATCTTCTAGCTTCTCGCTCGCTAATCCTTCGCGAGTACGCGCTGAGCCCGGTAGTTCGCCAGTTGTACCCTTTGGGATACCTAAGCCTTCGTAAACATGGTCACTTGATGAATAGGTTTCGATTGGATCATTGAAGTCCATACCAAGCATTCGGTTAATCATTTGCCAGCGGTTAATGTCTTGCCAGTCAACAAGTGTGATTGCAACACCAGATGCACCAGCACGGCCAGTGCGGCCTACGCGGTGCAAGTAAGTCTTTTCGTCATCAGGACATTCGTAATTGATTACGTGAGTTACATCAGCAACGTCAATGCCTCGAGCTGCAACATCAGTTGCAACTAGCACGTCGATTTTTCCGCTACGGAATGCGCGAAGGGCCTGTTCACGTGCACCCTGACCAAGATCGCCGTGAACTGCAGCGGATGCGAATCCACGATTAGCAAGATCTTCTGCCAGGTTTCCAGCAACGCGCTTAGTGCGACAGAAAATCATGGTTAGCCCGCGACCTTCAGCTTGCAGTACGCGTGCCACAAGTTCTGGCTTATCCATTTGATGACAACGCCAGACGTGCTGTTCGATCGCATCAACAGTAGAAGAGTCACTAGTTGGGTCAGATGCGCGAATGTGTGTTGGCTGTGTCATGTAGCGACGTGCGAGCGCAACAATTTGTCCCGGCATAGTTGCTGAGAACAACATGGTCTGTCGACTAGCTGGAGTTTTGCTAACAAGAGTTTCAACATCAGGCAAGAAACCCATGTCTAACATTTCATCAGCTTCATCTAGTACTAGAACCTTGATTGCACTTAAGTCCAAGTGACCCTGCTTGATCATGTCGATCAATCGACCCGGAGTTCCGGCAATAACTTCCACACCATTTTTAAGAGCTTCAACTTGTGGCTCGTAAGCTTTGCCACCGTAAAGACTTAAAACGCGAGCGCCCATATTCTTGCCAGCAGTTTCTAAGTCATCGGCAACTTGGATTGCTAATTCACGAGTTGGCACAATTACAAGGCCTTGCGGTTTACCAGCATGCTTGAACTCAGCCCACTCTGGGTTTGTTGGCGTGATGACCTGGGTAAGAAGTGGAATGCCAAACCCTAAGGTTTTTCCAGTTCCAGTTTTAGCCTGGCCGATTAGGTCCTGGCCTGACATGGCTAATGGCAAAGTCATTTCTTGAATTGGGAAGGCATCGATGATGCCCTTGCTGGCTAATGCCGAGCAGATGTCTTGGGGAACGCCGAGATCGGCAAAACTAGCGATGAGAAAACTCCTGGTAGATATACGGCAAACACGTACATTTTCGTGGCCGACTTCAATTGTACCCATTTATCGCCTACCCTTAAGCGTTGTGACTAGTCCCGCGGTAATTGACCTCCTTGGTGTCCTTGCATATGGCGAGTTAGTGGCTTTTGAGCGCACTGCTGCTGATGCAAGCCTGGCTCCAACTTTGGAAGATAAGACTGCACTTGCGCAAATGGCCGCTGCTGAGTTTGCTCACTTTGAAAAGCTATCCGCACATTTGACTTCCTTGGGTACAGATCCAATTTCAGCGATGCAACCATTTGTATCCCCACTAAACCAATTTCACAACACACTAACTCCGCGTGATTGGCTAGAAGGCTTGTTGAAGGCTTATGTTGGCGATGGCATTGCAAATGATTTCTATCGTGAGATTTCTTCACATATGGATTCTGAAACTGCACAACTTGTCACAGAAGTTTTGTCGGACGTCGGTCATGCTGAGTTTGCAGTTGAAAGAATTCGCGCCGCCATAGAACAAGATCCTAAAGTGGCGGGCAGACTAGCCCTCTGGGGTAGACGTCTAATGGGCGAAATGATTAGTCAAGCAACATTGGTGGCAGGTTCGCGCCCAGCTCTACAAGAACTTTTCTTGCGTCCACCTGCTGGCGAAACTGCAATGACTGCAACTGAATTAACTGCGATGGTTAATCGACTCACGGTCGGCCATGCAAAGCGTATGGATGTGTTAGGACTTGCGTCCTAACACATCCCAATAGATGCTGTGTTTATGTTGATTGCGCATTAAGCGCAATCAAATGAGGACTTGCGTCCTAACACATCCCAATAGATGCTGTGTTTATGTTGATTGCGCAT
>JBIIAS010000045.1:0-9647 GCA_044239795.1 Candidatus Nanopelagicales bacterium
GGGTGACCACCTAACATAAGCGTCAGGCATTTGCCCTACGCTTAAGACTCAAGTTAGTAATACTGGGGTTAAGAAATTAGGTTGGCAAAATGGCTTACGCCGATGAAGAAGACACACCTTTAGCTGCAGCCGCTGCCGCTGCGGTCTACGTTCGTCGTGGACTAAAAGGCACTTTCGCCAAGCCTAAGCAAACCCGAATTATCACTATTGCCAATCAAAAAGGTGGCGTAGGTAAAACAACTTCGGCAGTAAATCTGGCGGCATCTATGGCACTTGCCGGACTTAATGTTTTGGTGATTGACCTTGATCCACAAGGAAATGCCAGCACCGCTTTTGGTATTGATCACTACGAAGACGCCAGCGGATCCTTTGATGTTTTGCTTGATGGCGAAGCTATTGCAGACATGATGAGTGCCGCCCAAGGCTTTGATTCCCTATGGGTACTGCCAGCAACCCTGGACTTAGCCGGTGCAGACATTGAACTTATTTCGACTATGGACGAAGCCAAACGACCATTCCTGCTGAAGCAAGCCCTGGCAGATTTCCTTGCAGATCACGAAATGGACTATGTATTCATTGACTGCCCTCCAAGTCTTGGCCTTTTGACCATTAATGCCTTAGCTGCCGTCAAAGAGGTTCTGATTCCAATTCAATGTGAGTTCTATGCCCTCGAAGGTGTTCAGCAACTACTTCGAACCATTGAATTTGCTAAAGAACGGCTTAATCCAGAACTAGAAGTCAGCACAATTTTGCTGACCATGTATAACTCCACAACGAACCTTTCCGCTTCAGTCGTCGAGGAAGTTCGAAGTTACTTCGGCAAGAAAGTCCTAGAAACTGTGATCCCAAGGTCGATTTATGTCGCCGAAGCACCATCTTTCGGGCAATCTGTAATGACTTATGACCCAGGATCGACTGGGGCAGTGGCTTATTTAGCCGCAGCACGTGAAATCACCGAACGCAAGCAGAAGGGTTAATGCAATGGCAAAAAGACAAAGCCTAGGCCGTGGCTTAGGAGCCCTGATCCCGGATGTTTCACGTGAAACTACAACCGCGAAGCCAAAGAGTGGAACTGGCGCCAAGCCAGCTGAAAAGGTTTCCAGTTCTGCCCCAAAAAAGGCAGCCCCAGCAACTAAATCCACAGCCAAACCAGCTGCAAAGACTGCAACAAAGGCGACAGTTCCGGCAGGCCAAACCCAAGCGCCAGCAGCAATTGCGGGACTTACGTTCGCAGAACTTCCAGTTCGCTCAATAGTTCCAAATGCCCAGCAACCACGCCAGGTATTTGATGATGAAGCATTAGCTGAATTAGTCCACTCGATTCAAGAAGTTGGGTTAATGCAGCCGATTGTGGTCCGCCCGACTAAAGGTGGGGGATACGAACTTGTTGCTGGTGAACGCCGATTGCGCGCCACCAAAAAGGCAGGATTCAAGACAATTCCAGCACTCATTCGCGAAACCGCTGATGACCAGATGTTGCGTGATGCCTTGCTCGAGAACTTGCACCGGGCTGCGCTAACTCCACTGGAAGAAGCCGCGGCCTATAAGCAATTGCTTGAAGATTTCGGTGGAACGCAAGATGAATTAGCAACTCGATTGGGCCGCTCTCGTCCCCAGATCTCCAACACGCTGCGCCTACTTAACTTGCCGCCAGCCGTTCAGCGCCGAGTTGCTGCAGGCGTGATCTCTGCCGGCCATGCCCGTGCCCTACTTGGACTTAAGGATGCCGGCGCTATCGAACGTCTAGCTAGTCGAATTGTGGCCGAAGGTCTTTCGGTACGAACTGTGGAAGAAATTGTTTCGCTGGGCCAAGAAGAGAAACAGGCGAAGCCAACTGCCAAGAAAGCCGCAGGAAAGATCAGCGCACCCGGACTTAAGTCCATCGGCGATCGCCTATCGGACCGACTAGACACCAGAGTCACAGTTCAGGTGGGTAAGTCGCGCGGCAAGGTGGTTATTGAGTTTGCCACTTTGGAAGATCTGCAAAGAATCGTTGAAGTCATTGATCCAAAGCAACGCGGCATGTTTGGCGAGCCACTTAAGTAATTCACTTACACACATGTGAACAACTTGTGTAAGACGGAATAAATGTGACCTAGATCACAAAAAGAATCTACCCGATTCGTGGAGCAAGGATTCGAGTCACGGCCGAACTTAACCCAGCAGCGATGTCGTCCCTAGTTTCAGCTTGAGATAACAGGGCGCTGTCAGTAGGGCTTGTGGCATAGCCCAATTCAACTTTGATGCTGGGCATACGAGTTAACCGAAGTAAATCCCAAGTTTTTGCATGTGATTTTGAATCTGTCAGCGGAGTTCGGGAACTTATCTCTTCCTGAACTATCTCAGCCAATCTCATGCCAGTAGCTGAGCGCGAGTATTCGTGGCCAAAGTAATAAGAGGCCACACCGTTAGCCAGGGGATTACTGTGGCGATCCAGTCCTAAGCCGATTATCAAATCAACGTTGCTGTCGTTAGCAAGACTTGCCCGAGTGCGTTCCCCATCAACTCGGCCTGATTGTGGGCGGGTCATCAAGACCAGCGTTCCCATTGCGCCCAACCGACCTTCAAGACGTGAGGCGATATCCCAACAGATGTCAGCATGGGTAAGTTCACTATCAACGAGAAGCTCAGTTGAATCACTTGGATCCAACAATATTGAGCAAGTTTCAACAGTTCGGGTTTTTCCAAAATTGGCAACGGTAGAAAGTTCTCGCAAATGTTCTTGGCTTCCACCTGCAATAGTTCGAGCAAGTCTTTGGAAAGCCCGAAAGAAAGCTGGGCCACAAATTCCGTCAACATCTAAACCAACATTGCGCTGGAACTCCCGGACGGCTGAATCAGTGCTTTTCGCAAAGATGCCATCAACTCGATCCAAGGCAAAGCCAAGCTCAATCAATCGTTGTTGTAATTGCGCAACATCTTCACCATGTATTGCGTGACCGGGAGTGAAGCTTAAAACCCGATCTCCAACTTTCCAACGTGCTTCTTCGAGTCTTCGAAATGTTTGTGGGCCAACTAAGCCATCAACCGTTAGACCGCGAGTCTGTTGGAAATAGCGTAGCGCAGCCAACAAGATGTCATCGAAAACATCTGCAGCTGCGCTGGCTTCAGGACTTAAGAGCCCAAGACGAACTAACCGATCACGAACCTCTGTTACTGCCGGCCCTTGATCGCCGCGTCGCAGGATCGTTACTGTCATTAGTTACTTAAATAAATTCAGCAAGATCTGAAAGCAGTGCGGCTTTTGGCTTGGCACCAATGATCTGCTTTACGATCTCTCCATTTTGGTAAACGTTCATTGTTGGAATCGAAGTCACACCATAGTTTGCTGCGGTGGCTGGATTCTCGTCAACGTTTAACTTCAAGATTGTTAACTTGTCGCCATGAGCGGCAGCTATCTCTTCCAGGATTGGACCAATCATTTTGCACGGGCCACACCATTCAGCCCAAAAATCAACCAGTACTGGTTTGTCACTCTTCAATACATCGTCAGCAAACGATGCATCTGTTACGGCTGCGGTTGCGCCCATCATTACTCCTATTGTTGCTAGTGGATCAAGCATAAGTGGTTAGCGATTAACCCCTTGGTTTATTGACTTAGTTATGAATTACTTGCTGTGCAGATTGGCTAAAAAACGTTCTGCATCTAGC
This sequence comes from Candidatus Nanopelagicales bacterium, assembly GCA_044239795.1. Taxonomy (GTDB): domain Bacteria; phylum Actinomycetota; class Actinomycetes; order S36-B12; family UBA5976; genus UBA5976. The sequence continues at coordinate 3,652 of JBIIAS010000045.1, forward strand.
GCGGCACTACAACCAGTTCCTGCTGCCGTGATGGCCTGACGATAGGTATGGTCAACCAAGTCACCACAAGCAAACACTCCAGAAAGATTTGTTGCAGTAGTTCCCGCGCCAGTTAGCACGTAACCCTGAGGATCAAGATCAACCTGTCCCTTAAGCAACTCAGAACGAGGATCGTGTCCAATTGCAACAAACAATCCAGTTACAGATAACTGACGAGCTTCGCCAGAGTTAATGTCGCGAATAGTTATGCCAGATAGTTTTGCATCTCCATGCAATTCAGTTACTTCACTATTCCAAGCAAAACTAATTTTTGGATCGTTGTGCGCGCGTTCAGCCATGATTTTGCTGGCGCGTAATTCGTCGCGACGATGAATCATCGTGACGCTCTTTGCAAAGCGCGTTAAGAAAGTCGCTTCTTCAACAGCTGAGTCTCCACCACCAACAACGGCAATGTCTTGATCGCGGAAAAAGAATCCATCGCAAGTCGCGCACCACGAAACACCATGACCTGAAAGTCGCTTTTCGTTTTCAATTCCTAGTTCGCGGTAACTTGAACCGGTTGCCAAAATCACTGAGTGGGCTTTATATTCTCGGCCCTCACCATCAATTACAGTTTTCACATCGCCAGTGAGGTTTGCGACGGTCACATCATCAGTAACTAAATTCGCACCAAACTTAACAGCTTGAGCACGCATGTTTTCCATTAATGCTGGTCCCATAATTCCGTCTTGAAAGCCAGGGAAATTCTCGACCTCAGTGGTGTTCATAAGCGCGCCACCAGCTGTGACAGCACCTTCAAAAACAATTGGCTTAAGTTGGGCGCGAGCCGCATAAATTGCAGCCGTATATCCAGCAGGCCCAGAACCGATAATGATTACGTCGTTGATGTCTTGTGACATTAAATTTCCTTAGATTGAAGTGTTCTAAGTTTACTAACTTAAGTCTTGCTAAACAGACTTGACCGAGTGTTATCAGTCACGACAGATCAATTGGTCAGTAGTTAGAGGCGGACTTTGATTTCTGAGATCCCACCCTGGAATTCACCAGACTCGGACTCAGGTAAATCTGGGGTTAACCAAATTAGAACGTATCTACCTGATACTGAGTCTGAACCTGAAATCTCGCTGGTGCTCTTACTTGGATCAGCGTCACCAAATTTCTTAGCAGTAGTGAAGTTTGGCTGAGGTGTATTAATGACATACAACTCAGCAGTATGACCAACGCTTATGAACTCAATTTCCACAGCATATATTTCTTGCTCGGTTCCAAGGTCAACCATTAGTCCAACACCTGCTTTGCCTGACATATCAGCATTGCGATAACTGGAAGTCGTCCATGCAGTACTGGAGTCACCATCTACTGCAAGTGAAGCAAGTTCGGAATTCTCTTTGTTGTCACCCAGAGGGTCATAACTTGAAATGTCGATCACTTTGGCTTCTTGGCCAGTGGCTTGAGAAACTTCGATACTCGGCAACGGCGTAGACACAATAGCTATTGGTGAACCTGATCTATGAAAGTTGTTTGTGAGTAATTGCCAACCAAGCCAACCAAATAGAAAAACGAACAAACCAGCAATAACCGAAGCGCGTAGCTTGCGGGTTTCGACAGACTTTTGAGGCGTCCAGGTAACTGAACTCGCCGTCAATCGCGAGACCCTATTTTGCAAACTTTCTGACTCTTCCACTTCGCCAACAGATAACGCATCCAAAACTTGGCGCATAGACGTGAAGGTGCCATCTTGAGTGTTTTGATACAGCCGATCTATGTAAGGTTTAATTCCACCGCGTACTTGGCTTGGCAAAACTAGTTCAACAGAGCTATCAGTTATTGCAGCCGGCAACGAATCGGCGCTGCCAATTGGCCACATCCCGGTAATCATCGCAAAAAGTAACTGACCTACACCCTTAATGTCTTGAGCGACACCGCCATGAGAATCCGGTCCTAAAAGAGCTGAGTCAACACCAAATCCAGCGAGCCTTACTTCTTGTCCTGGCGAGAAAACAACATTGTGTGGTCGGAGACGGCGATGAAAAACATTCAATGAATGTGCATGTATCAAAGTATTGGTGATGATCCCAAGCTGTTTAAGTGCCTGATCGATTGGTAAGCATTCACCGCGGCGAACAATAAGTCGATCTAAACTTTCACCATCTAGCCATTCAGTGACGATACCCACATAGCGATCCTGTGAGTTTGGTGAATCTTCGCTTGAGATTTTTCCATCTGGAATCACATCTAAAATCGACACAACATCTCTGCGATCATTGACAGCAGCTACTTGACACTCTTGCAACAACTTAACGCTGCGAAGATCTGAAGTTGGCAACAAGATTAAGTTCACCCAACGCTTCAATGATTTATCCATCGCGCGCCAGATAGGTGAACTCAACGAGCTTGAAACCTGGACATCTAAGACATAGCGACCGTCAAAGATTCGGTCTTTTGAGCCAGTCATACCTGCAGTTTAGTTGCTTATTTGCGGCGAACTAACGCCAGTACCGCTGTCACCTCTGAGATACGCAACGCTCTCGCCAACCCAAGATATGTAATTGCAAAAGTGCTAGCAAAAATTGCGATTGCGGCTCCAAGTCGAAGCGCTGACAACTCTGTTTGATTAGTAATGGTGAGGCTGACTACTACATATGCAATCAATCCTGAAACAATGCTGGCCGCAACAACCCTGACTATCAACCTAAGGTGACCAGTATTCCTAATCTCGGGCACTCTTTTGCCTACGCGATGCCAAGTCAACCAGCATGTGATGACATACGAAATCGAGTAGCCCAACGCTAAGCCGGCTACTTGCAGCCCATCCGGCAAAAGACTGAATAATGCAAATCCGATGATTACATGAAGTGCGTTAAATCCAAGATTGATCATGAACGGAGTCTTGGTGTTTTCTTGGGCGTAGTAGCTGCGCAGCAAAACGTAAAACAATGAAAACGCCGGAAGTCCTAATGCAAACATCGAAGCAACGCCACCCAAAGCCGCACCTTGAGCAGCTGACGACGCACCGTAACCGTAAAGCAGAGCACCGATCCATGGTCCGGTTGCTAGCAAGAAAACTGCACTAGGAATTATGAGAGCAGATACCAACCGCAGTGATGCAGATAACTCACCACCAAATGCAGACAAATCCTTTTCATGCGCTTGTCTACTTAATCTAGGCAAAAGCGCTGTAATTACTGAAACTGTAATGATGGAGTGCGGCAACATCATCATGAGTTGGCCTTTTTGATACGAAGTGAATCCAACTGACGCCGCACTCGGATCTCCAGCAACCAATACGTTTGCAAGCGTAGTCAGGTTCGAAACCATCAGGAACGTAACTTGGTTAACTAATACAAATCCAATAGTCCACTTAGCAAGATTTCCAATCTTGCTGTTTCCAACATTTTTGAATTTAAAATTAGGTCGGAAGGTATATCCAGATTTACGCAGAGCGGGAACCAGAATTAGCGCCTGTGCCATTACACCAAGGGTCGTTCCAAACCCAAGCAAGTTTATCTGCGCAGTAGTGACAGAGCTTGCTGTTGGTAACTCTGTCATCAATGAGATAAAGATTAATGCGGTGACAATAACAATTGCATTGTTTACAATCGGCGCATACATGGGGAGCGAAAATGAGTTTCGAGAATTAAGTATCTGTGATGCGAGGGTATAAATTCCATAAAAGAATATCTGTGGCAAACACCACCTGGCGAACATAGTTGCAACATCAAACTCTTCGGGAGTCCAAAGTCGAGTTGCATATAAATGCACAATCAAACCCGCAATTAATACGGTAAGAATGACAATAGCGAGCAGCACCAATCCAACAAGTGTTAAAAGTTGATCAGTGAATTGCTTTCCTTGGTCCTCATCATCTTCCATGTGACGAACAAGTGCAGGAATAAACACCGCATTGATTGCGCCACCAGCAATAAGAATATAAATAATGTTAGGAATGCTGTTGGCAATGGAATAGGTATCTGAAAAAATTCCAGTTCCGATTGCCGCAACTAGGGCAATATCTCGGAAAACACCGGTGATACGGCTGGCTAAAGTGCCAGCTGCCATCCCAGACGTTTGCCCGATAAATGATGACATTTGCTTCTTAAACCGCCTGTCCGTGCACTAGTGTGCTGAAGTTTCCAGCGAACTTCTGTCTTTTCTTCGTTTAACAAAGTTACTTATTGCAAGCAAAACTAATAGTCCAAATGCTCCCCACACCAGAGTACGGGCGAACTGGCTATAAGCAGCTGAAGAGATTTGGATTTTTTCAACTTCACCAAAACGTTCCCCGTTAGGGGCGATCAGATATGCTTCAACATCAACTACGCCTGCGCCAACCAAGGTAACCGACACAGGGACAGTGATTCGCTGGCCACTTTCTACTTGAATTAAGTCACTTGGCTCAGATGAAAATCGAGACTTAGCTTTACTGGAAAGTGCAATGCTGATTGATACGGCTTGGTCACTTTCATTTACAACAGTTATTGGAATGTCAGAAGTTTCTTCAGGTGTAGTTATTCGCGAGGAAGCCTCAATGCTTACAGCGCTTAAGTAAGTGTTGAGCAGAGCAAGGTTCACAGCTAAGTACCTTATTGCGCTTGTTTCTGTTTCCCACAAGTCAGAGAACCCAAGGATGCGAGCAGAATCAAAGCCACTAGCCAACTCTTGATCGACATATAGCGAGGCGAGGATGTCAGCCTCATTACGCAACTCATTAGCTTGTTGAATAGTTACGCGAGTCAAGGGATCCGCGGTGTCACTAGATTGCGAGACAAAGTTTTGCGTAGCCTCCTGAGCTGCAACCAAATCTAAGGCAACTAGTTGCATCCAGTTTTGATCCTTCAAGGCCGCAACTAGGGTAGTGAATCTCTCAGTTGAGATATTCCAATCAGCAGGAGCCAAAACAATTATCGAACGTGAACTTTGTGGGGACTCGGCAGTCATCATGCCAATCTCACTCTTAACGCAGGTAACTAATTTGAAAAAAGCTTCCTCACTTTGATCAGCGTTGGCTAGGCAAGAGGATGCTGCTAAATCATGAACTAAAACCGGATTAGAGGCTGACGTAGCAACAGCAGCAGTCGTCTCTCTTTCATTGCCACGAAGATATTTGTTTGAAACGATCGTTCTAATACCCTCTTCGTTGAGAGCAGAAATAGTTTTCCGATTCGCAGAACCATCAATAGGGGTGTAGAACAGCGGCCGATCTGGTGCGGACAAGCGAGTCAATCTAATCGCATCAAGTAGGTCCTCTTGTTGATTAGCTCGAGACAATGCACCTAAGTCAGTGTGTCCATAAGGCATATGTGCTGTGGCAGGCGACAAGCCATCAATCGCGCTACTGAGAATGATTGGAATTTCAGAATCAGACGCGGCCATTAATTGATTTACCCATGAGCGCAGTGCTGAATCTTGTAACCAAGAAATACTTGAATCAGATTGATTCACAATCAAGTCGGTTAGACGCTTGGCTTCAGCAAGGTCTCGCTTTAGATTTTGAACCTTATTGTTAGCTAAATGTGTGTTAAGCGTAGTTAGTGGAACAACAAATGAAACGTTGGTTGGTTTGATGTCTGCGTTAAAAAACCACGGCGTCGTTACAACGGTCGACTCACCATCACCAACTGAACTCTGTTGTACTCCTAGACCAAAGACGCCGGAAGCATCTGTTCCTAGTATCTCCTCGCCTCGGAAAGTTATTCGCCATTCTTTTTCAACACCAGGATTAATCTTTCGCAAAACTGCGGACTTGTCGCTGGTTACCAAATTATTGGCACTTGTTGGATCATCTAGCAGCAAAGCAAGTTCAGTTCTTGATTGAATAGCTGGAGTTGAAACTAGATTTAACTCGAGCAAGTCAATTGAATCCTGTGTGTTATTTGTAAACGTGCCCTTGATAACTACAACGTGACTTGCGCTTATAGTTCCACCAGAACCAGCAGCAGGGGAAATGGTTAGATCCGTGATCTGTATCGAGTCACCCTCAGCAGCTATTGACTGCG
>JBIIAS010000003.1:0-32523 GCA_044239795.1 Candidatus Nanopelagicales bacterium
GGTGGCAGATAGTGGGTTCGAACCACTGTAGCTTTCGCGACGGATTTACAGTCCGCTCCCATTGGCCGCTCGGGCAATCTGCCATTTGTCGCCCGAAGGCAACTTAGTAAGGATACCGAGCAAAAGGCTATAAATGCCAATCGGCAATTGGTTAAAAGGAGTCCATAATGTGTCGATTGCCACGGTCAAAGGTCAAGTAGTTCCAAGTCCAATCAGCCATCGTGCCGATCTTGTTTCGACCACCAAGGATGTAAAACAGGTGAAGCCACAGCCACGCCAACCACGCAATTGGTCCCGAAATGCGAATGCCTTTAACTTCAACGATTGCTTTATGGCGACCGATAGTTGCCATTGAACCTTTGTCTTTGTACTTGAAATTTTGTAGTGGCTTAGACGCTGTTAAAGCTTGAATCTGCTTAGCAAGGAATCGACCCTGTTGCATTGCAACTGGAGCAACCATTGGTAGCGGCACGCCATCAGATCCAACTACTCCAGCAATGTCACCAAGCGCCCAAACATTTTCATAGCCAGTAACTTGAAGTGTGCTCGAAACATCAATTCGGCCTCGAGTAACAGGAAGTTGCAAAAGATCCATTGCTGGCACCCCTTTAACGCCGGCAGCCCAAACTGTTGTGTTTGCAGGAATCGTATTTCCATCAAGCGTGAGAATTGAATCTGGCAACACTTCTTTTACTGAAGTGTTGGTAAGAACTGTCACGCCAAGCTTCTCTAAATCCTTTTGAGTCTTGCTAGAAAGCGATTCCGAGAATGATGGAACTAATCTTGGGCCAGCTTCGATAATGGAAACTCGAACTCGATTTGCCGCATCGGCATAATCTGAGCGCAGTGGTCCGCGAACCAACTCAGCAAAAGCACCAGCCATCTCTACTCCCGTAGGACCGCCACCCACAATTGCGATGTCTAGATTGTCTTTGTTTCCCTGTTGGCACATTTCTTCATAAGAGCGCATAACTTCAGATCGAATAGTTAATGCCTCGCCAACAGTCTTCATGCCGAGTGCATTTTCTTTTACGCCGGCAATGCCAAAGTCAGCTGTAGTTGAACCCATCGCAATAACTAAGTGGTCATACTTAACAACTTGACCATCAGTCAAAGTTAATTCGTTCGCCGCTGAGTTTAGTTTTTCCGGAGTTCCCATTCGAAACTGCACATTGGTTTTCCGCAATGCGCCACGAATTGGATAGGCGACGTGGTCGGCGGCAAGGCCTGCAGTTGAGACTTGGTAGAGCAGTGGCAAGAAAGTTTGAAAATTATGACGATCAATTAGCGTTACTTGTGCGTGCTTAGATAGCGAGCGAGCTGCTGTTAATCCGCCGAAACCGGCACCCAGAATTACAACGTTTGGCAATCCCATAACGACCTCGATTCAAGAGGCTTGCTCGCTAAGACTAGTACCCAAAGCCAGGAGGTGGCACAGAACTCATCAAAGTCTGGCAAAATTTGACCTTTTCAGAATTGGGCCAGCGCGCCCAAGATAAAGACTACAAAGTAAAGTGGGGTGCAATATCCAGTTTCTAGTGAGGTAACAAATGGCTGATTCCAGTATGGACATTGTGAGCAAAGTTGATCGTCAGGAAGCCGACAATGCCCTCGGCCAAGCTGCGAAAGAACTTGCGACTCGGTTTGATTTCAAGGGAACTGAAACTTCAATCGAATGGAAAGGTGAGCTCGGTGTCGAGATCACATCCAGCACCGAAGATCGTGCCAAAGCTGCGCTTGAAGTATTCCGCGAAAAGTTGATTAAGCGAGGAGTGAGCCTTAAGTCCTTCAACGCAGGCGATCCCCGAGTTTCTGGTAAAGATTACAAAATAAATGGCGAATTCAAGGCTGGAATTAGCCAAGAGCAGGCCAAGAAGATTGGCAAAATCATCCGTGACGAGGGGCCAAAGAACGTAAAGACTCAAGTTCAAGGTGAAGAGCTTCGGGTAACCGGTAAGAGTCGCGATGATTTACAAGCAGTTCAGCAATTGCTAAGTGAATCTGATTTAGATTTCGCAGTTCAATACACGAACTATCGCTAACTATTTCTTTCGTCGACCACTAGGTGGTTCGTTTATCTGTGGCGCTGCTGACCCGTCACTTCGCTTTGCACTAGGTAGTGAGGCGGCCAGCGCATCTATTCCATAGATAAGTTCGCCTCTGCCTTGCCCAGCTGGCATCGGTGAGTCAGACCAGAACAAAGCATCAAATGGGCAAACGTCGATACAAATACCACACCACATACATTGACCAAAATCAATTGTGAATTGATCTAAAACATTTTTTGTTGCTTGCCTGCGGGAGTTGCTGTAGGCCGGCGCATCTGGATCTGGTTCAGAATGAGCCTGCACAGTTATGCACCAGTCTGGACATTCCCGAACGCAGAGCATGCAGGAAGTGCATGATGCTGGATGTAACGCAATCGTTGAATGATTCATGATGTCCACTCCGGTAATACACCTGGCGGTAGCGACGGACGCCGCTTTGCATTCTCATCAGGCTCAACGGCGCCTGGCCACTGGGTATCTGAGCGAGTTGCGAGAGCAAAGTCTCGACGAAGTGGAAAGCCAGGGAGTTCTATCTCGAAAGCAGGCGTTGAATCATTTAGTCCGATGAATTCAAAACCAAACATCTGAGTAACTTCTCGTTCATGAAACTCAACAGCCGGATAAATAGATGAGACAGATGCAATGCTTGCTTCTGTCTTCGTTGAAAGAATCACACTTTCAGATAAGTCCTCTTTAGAAAGCATTAGAGAAACCTCGAAGGAATCTCCCCCATTGTGAGTTGCCGTTAGCCATTCACATCTAGCAAATCCCGTTTTTTTCATGTCGGCTGCCTGCGCTTGCCACTCAGATTTATCTACTTCTTTATGAATGGTCATTTTCTAGTCAACTCCACCGCTTGCAGTAGCGCTGCCGCCAACTCTTCTGGCCCAGGTGGACAACCGGGAACTTGAATATCAACTGGAACAACTTCGTGAGCACCCGAGATCACTGAGTACGAATCCCAATAAGGGCCACCAGATATCGCACAAGCACCAAAGGCAACAACGACTTTAGGCTCCCGTAAGGCATCATAAGCAGATTTAACAGTTGAAGCTAGAGCATGAGTCACGGTCCCAGCAATCACCAAAATATGCTCGGCTGCACTTACCTTTGAAACTGATTCGGTTTGCTCCCAGGCACCCGCAACTAAGTCAACTGAACTTGATTCCACGCCGCAGCAGGCTAATCCCGCTTGCAGAATTGAAACATTGCTCACGGTATGACTCTAAAGCCTCACTTGCTAATCCCATAAAACTGGTACAGATACTTAATGCACTTACGGCATCACGTCGCCGCTGTTTGGACCAAGTGTTTGCCCTACATATAAGTTTCCACCTGGACTACTTGCAAGAAGCACTGCAGTTGGCGCCACTTCTTCGATTTCGCCAAATCTGCCAAGTGGTAACTCCTTAGCCTTTGCGGCCTTCCACTCTTCATCGATGCCAGCCACCATTTGGGTATAAACCGGACCTGGTGCAATTGCATTGACCAGAACTCCATTAGCTGAAACTTCTAGTGCCAATGACTTGGTAAACGCAATCACGCCTGCCTTCGCTGCTGCGTAATGCGCCAAGGATGCCGCTCCCTTGATTCCAAGTTGCGAGGCAACGTTGATGATTCGGCCATCGCCACGCTGCAACATTTGTGGCAACACATGGTGAGTAACTAGGAATACGCCAGACAAATCAACAGCTAAAGTTTCATTCCAAACTTCAAGACTCATATCAACAACTGGTGATTGGGTTGCAATACCAGCGGAGTTAACCAAGATATCAATTCTGCCCATCAACTTGGTTGCGGTTGCTACTGCGTAACGTACCGAAGTTTCGTTTGTTACATCGATTGCAACGCCAAGGCTGCCGATTTCTCGAGCCCGTCGATTAGTAAATTCTTCATTGAAGTCAGCAATGACTACAGTTGCGCCAGCAGCCAAAAATGCTTCTGCAATTCCGCCACCAATTCCACCGGCACCGCCCACTACTAGTGCGCAGCGTCCACTTAATGCTCCCATTGTGTTCTCCTTGATTTCTTAGACTGGTAAACGAACGGTGTAAGCGCCATCAACGATTATCGCTTGCCCACTGATGTAGGAAGCTTTTGGTGAAGATAGGAAATCAATCAAACTTGCTACATCATCAGGAGTGCCTACTCGACCTGCTGGAATTGACCCAGCAATCATCTTCAGTCCTTCTGGTCCAAGCGAGTTAACTGGATCTAATGATTGTGGTGATTCGATAATTCCTGGCACAACCGAGTTAACTGTGATTCCACGAGGCGCTAGTTCAATTGCCAAACTTCGTACAAGTCCCAAAAGTCCAGCTTTCGCTGTTGTGTAGTGCGCATGCTCTGGCCAACCATAAACCGCACCTGCGATGGACGAAACCGCAACCATGCTTCCAGAAGATTTCATCACTTTGCTTGCCGACCGAAACGTGCGTAAGACGCCGGTTAAATCTACTTGGAGCATGTCATCCCAAGCAGCATCAGTTAAATCAGCAAGAGCTGCATTGCGAAGAATTCCCGCATTAGCAACTGCAATAGTTAGGTTTCCAAACTCATCAATAGCGCGCTGTGCGAAGGCATCAACTTGACCTGAGTCTCGAACATCAACTTCATGAACAACGGACTCACCACCCTGAGCCGCAACTAGGCTTTGAGTTTGCATTGGGTCATGTGGGTCTCCAGGGAAAGTTCCAATTACAACTTTCACTCCGCGCGCGGCCATTTGAACTGCGGTTGCTCTTCCAATGCCACTAGCGGCACCAGAAATAATTGCGACATCATGGTTTGTCATTTTTCTACTCCATACCTATCTATCTGGTGTTTCTGACAATACCTCAGACCTTTTGGGGAATTATTGGGAATTGGCTATATATATGCCAATAAAAAACTAAGTAAACTAGGCTAAAGCTGTGGCACGTCAACCGGCTGGGCCTCCAGCATATGATCGGGTCGCCAACGATATTCGATTGCGAATAACAACCGGCGACCTAAATCCTGGCGATCAATTACCAGTCGAAAGCGACTTGGTTGATATCTACCAAGTCAGTCGTGGCACATTGCGTGAAGCCCTCAGATTACTGGCATCCGAAGGATTGCTAGAAACGATTCGCGGCCGAACTGGCGGAACATTTGTTACTCAAATTCTGCCAGCAGATATAAGCAGGCTTTTAAACGATGTCCTGGGCCTAACTGTTCAGGGCGAATCTCTATCAATTTCACACTTGGCAGAAGTTCGCTCATTGATTGAGCCACCTGCTGCAGCACTTGCAGCAGGCAGAGCAAAATACTCCTCGGTTGCTAAATTGCATGACTATTTACATCCAACGACCCAAGAAGAGCAACTTGAATTTAACTGGCATTGGCACCGGGAAGTTATGCGCCTGACTGATAACCCGTTGATCGTTGCGCTTTTTGAACCTGTGTTTCATCAGCTTCGAGGACGGTTCGACCGATCGAAAGAGCAAAAATCCACCTGGGATCAGATTTTGAAAGAACACCTTGAAATCACCCAGTTAATCGAAGCTGGCGATGTTGCTGGCGTGCAAATAGCAATGGCAAAACACCTTGGCTATGTCAATGAGACCTACCTATCCTTGGATAAATCCGCCCACTAATGGGGTTTTGGGTGTTAAGTCCGATAAATACCTGCGTTTTTGAGACTTTTTGCAAATTCCCCCTGCCAAATGCAGGAAATCCAAATAAAGTACAGGTAAAAGGTAGGACTATTTAGCCGGCTAGCTCGAGGAGGGCCCATGTTGCCTCTTGAGTCGGTCACCATAATTTCCTTAGAGCAATACGGTGCAGGTCCTTTTGCCACTATGCATCTAGCAGACCTTGGCGCCACAGTTATCAAGATTGAAGATCCCACAGTTAATGGGGATATCGCACGATGGGTGCCACCGTTTCAAAAGGAAGATACCTCGTTATTTTTCGAATCATTTAACCGAAATAAACAAAGCATTAGTTTGAATATCGCAACAGAAGCTGGACTTGAAGTTTTTCATGATCTAGTGCGAAATAGTGACGCAGTTTTTTCTAACTTACGTGGGGATGTTCCCGAAAAAATTGGAATTACCTACGATCAGTTAAAGGAAGTTAATCCTGCGATTGTTTGTTGTTCGCTGTCTGGTTACGGCCAAACTGGTCCTCGCGCACTAGATCCAGGGTATGACTACATGCTGCAAGCCTTAACCGGGTGGATGGATTTAACTGGTGAACCAGATGGACCGCCTACAAAAAGTGGATTGTCATTAGTTGATTTTTCGGGTGGCCTTGTAGCTGCAACCGCAATCTTGGCTGGTGTTACTTCTGCAAGGATCACTGGGATCGGAACTGATTGCGACTTAAGTCTTTATGACACAGCTCTTGGGATGCTGACATATGTGGCGACTTGGGAAATGACTGGAAACTTCTCAGTTTCGCGTACTCATCATTCTGCTCATCCAACTCTGGTTCCATTCCAGGCATTTGAATCAAGTAATGGCTGGCTTGTCGTGGGTTGCGCTAAAGAAAAATTCTGGGTGCGGCTAACAAAAGTTCTTGATGCACCCGAATTGGAATCTGACCCTAGATTTTCCTCATTTGCGACTCGTTTTGAGAATAAGGATGACTTGCTTCCAATTCTGGAATCGATTTTCTTAAAGAAGGACAACCAGACTTGGATAGCTGCGCTTCGTGCAGCTGGCGTTCCATGCGGTGAAGTTAATTCAGTTAGCGAAGCTCTCGCTGACAGTCACACCATCTCGAGAGAGATGATAGTTAAGTTTGACCATCCGGAATTTGGTGAAGTATCAAGTGTTGCTTCACCAATCAAAGTTGGCAAAACTCGGGTTAAGCACAAAGCAGCACCAAAGTTGAATCAAAACCAAGATGAGATTCTGCGACAGCGTTTGAATTACAGCGATGCGAAGATTGCGGAATTAACTGTTGGAAATGCATTCACATCTACAAACGAAAAGGAACCAGATTAGGCCATGGACTTTGAATTAAATGAAGATCAAAAAGAGTTTCAAAATGTCATGCGAGATTTTGTTAACAAGGAAATCAACCCAGTCGCCATGGAAATGGAAAAGTCTGGTGAATATCCCGAAAAGATCGTTCAGGGACTAAAGGACTTAGGTCTCTTCGGCATGACAGTTCCTGAAGAGTACGGTGGCTTAGATCTAGACCCAGTTTCATTTGCAATCGTCTTTGAGGAACTTGCCCGAGGTTGGGTTGGTATCGCTGGAGTTTTAGGAAGTCACTCGCTAGCCTGCCACTTGATTGCAAAGAATGGCACACCAGAACAGAAGCAGAAGTACCTGCCTGATTTAGCAACCGGAAAGCGCCGAACCGGAATTGGCCTCACAGAACCAGATGCTGGCACGGACTTGCAAGGTATTAAAACTACTGCAGTGCGCGATGGAGATCATTACGTTATTAATGGTGCAAAAACTTGGATCACTAATGCTCGCCATGCAGATCCACTACCTGTTTTAGTCAAGACAGATCCAAAGGCTGACCCTCGCCATAAGGGAATGAGTGTAATCCTCGTTGAAGCATCAACTCCAGGATTTTCAATCAGTAAAGATATTGGGAAGCTCGGTTACAAGGGTCCAGAGTCTTGCGAAGTTGTACTTGATAATGTTCGAGTTCCAGTCACTGAACTAGTTGGTGGCGTTGAAGGCCAGGGCATGAAGCAAGTTCTTGGAGCACTGGAATCGGGAAGAGTAAACATCGCGGCTAGATCTGTCGGAATCGCACAAGCCGCCTACGATGCTGCACTTAAGTACAGTCGAGAGCGCGAAGCCTTCGGACAACCTATTTCAGATTTCCAAGCGATTCAACTCAAGTTAGGTGAAATGGCTACTAACTTGCAGGCTGCTCGATTGCTTACTTACTGGGCAGCAAGCGTGCAGGGTTCCGGCGCTCGATCAGATATGCACAGTGGAATGGCTAAGTACTTTGCATCAGAAGTTGCGATCAAGGCTTCCTTGGAAGCAATGCGAATCCATGGTGGTTATGGCTATTCAACTGAGTATGTAGTTGAACGCCTGTACCGTGATGCTCCTTTGATGGCTATCGGTGAAGGCACAAATGACATTATGAAAATGGTTATTGCTAAGGCACTTATATCAGGAAAAGAAGTTATCAATTAATGCTTCGTAGCTACCTGTATGTTCCTGGTGACGATCTGGTCAAGTTAACAAAAGCTCTGACCAGAGGTGCTGATGCGCTAATAGTTGACCTAGAAGATGGTGTGGCTTTTGATAACAAAGAAGTCGCGCGTTCTGTCGTTTCTGAATTCCTAGAAAGCAAGGAAAGCAACTGGCCAAGTATCTGGGTGCGCCTCAATCCAGGCACCTTGCTTACCTCAGACATACAGGCAATTCCAATTAACAAACTCGATGGGGTTGTTCTTGCGAAAACTGATTCGACTTCTGACCTTGACAACTTAGTATCCGAACTTGGTGATAGTTCAGATTTACCAGTAATGGCTCTCGTGGAAAGTGGTCTTGGAGTAACAAATCTCCTTGATGTTGTTAAACATGAAAGTGTTAGCTTGCTCCAGGTCGGTGAGGCCGACCTGGCGGCAGATCTAGGAATAACTCCTGATAGTCACTCCTCGCAATTCAACTATGTGCGGCAGCAAGCAGTTGTGGCTTGTGCTGCAGCCAAACTAAACGCTCCAATCGCTCCAGTTAGTACAAACTTTCGCGACCTTGAGCTATTCCGTGAAACTACTCAGTCTCTTGCCGACATGGGATATTTTGGTCGGGCCTGTATTCATCCAGCTCAAATCGAAATAGTTAATTCGGTGTTTACTCCAACTCACGAACAAATCGAAAAAGCTCTTGACACCATGAGCAGGTACGACGCAGCTCTTGCTTCTGGCTCGGGGGTTTGCCTTGATTTAGACGGCAGACTTGTTGATGAAGCGATAATTCGCTCAGCTCGAAGAATTATTGCGAATCAGCGCTAGCTCAAGATGTCCACAACAACCAAGAAGTCCAATCTTGGAATTGGTCTTGCGGTTTTATACATTTGTTGGGGCAGCAGTTTCTTGGGAATCGAGAAAGCAGTTTCTGGATTTCCACCATTAACTTCGGTTTTTATTCGATTCCTACTTGCCAGTTTGTTGCTTGCCAGCTTTATTACTTGGCGATCAGGGTGGCGCGCGCTACTTATTCCTAAGCGGGCAATTCCACAAACTGTTGGACTGGGCGTCCTCATGCTTTCTGTTGGCAACGGTGGAGTGTCAATGGCCCAATCTCAAGGAATGCCATCATGGTTGGCCGCTTTAGTAATCGCTACTGTTCCGATTTGGGTGGTATTGCTTAGATTGGCTTTTGGTGAGCGAGTTGCCAAGTCAACTTTGATTGGAACTGGAATCGCGTTTTCTGGCACTTGTGCGCTGTTGTTGTCTGCATCGCAAAATGGCGAAGCCCGGCCAGAGAGTTTGTTGTTTGCCTTGCTGGGTGCGCTTGGCTGGTCGCTTGGCTCATTTCTTGCCTCTCGAACACCACAGTCAGAACAACCCATGATCAGCGGAACGCATCATTTATTTTTTGCCTCTCTTGGCATATTGGTTTTGGTTCTCCTGTCAGACGAACCAAGTGAATGGCAAAGTATGCAGCCTGACGCGTCGGCCATATTTGGTTTGCTCTGGTTGATAGTCGCAGGATCCAGCATCGGTCTTGTTGTGTACAACTGGGTGGTCACCCAGTCTTCTGTTTCAGTTGGCAATACTTATGCATTTAGTAACCCAGTCATAGCAACACTTCTGGCAGTAACTGTGGTGCACAATCGACCTTCACAAGGAGCTTTGCTCTCTATACCTTTTGTTGTTTTTGGCGTAGCGTTAATTATCTTGGGTGACAGAAAGGTTGTGACTCCGGCTTGAATGAGAAAGCACAAAAATTCTCAATCTCAGTTGATCAAGTTCAATTCATAAACCAAGAACTTGGACTTGGGCTAAATTCGGACCAAGTTTTACTCGCTGCGCAAGCTTGTGCGGCGATCACTTCAGAGTATGACTTCATAAACAATGTTGCGGACCTTAAGACCCCAACCAAAAGAAAGCATTCGCGGCCAAAAAGCAATAAGCACAATGCGTGGACTTATCAATGCGAGTTACGCGAATCTAAATCTGGATCGCTTGCTGGGTTGACTTTTGCAATTAAGGATTCAATTAATCTTGCAGGCATTCCCATGGCAATGGGCTCTGAACTACTGGATGGCTGGGTTCCACAAACAGATGCCACGGTAGTTTCAAGAATTCTTGCTAATGGCGGCACAATTCTAGGAAAAACAACAACTGAGAACCTTTGTATTTCTGGTGGCTCAGTAACTTCATGGCCATTGCCAGTAGACAATCCAGCAGCTCTTGGGTTTAGCGCTGGCGGATCCAGCAGCGGTAGCGCAGCAGTTGTAGCAAATAACGAGGTAGATGTTGCGTTAGGCGCCGATCAAGGTGGCTCAATTCGAATTCCAGCTGCATTCTGCGGCGTTCTTGGGCACAAGCCAACACATGGACTGGTTCCCTACACTGGAATCGCGAGTTTGATGCCAAGCCTGGATCATGTGGGACCAATTGCGCGCTCGGCACGCAATCTCGCCCTGACCCTAGATGCAATAGCAGGACCCGATCAGGATGACCCAAGGCAGGCAGCGCTGCGTGGTCCTGCACCGTGGCCCAACGGTTACCAAATGTGTGAGCCAGAACTAGATAAAGGTGTTGCCGGACTAAGAATTGGCTTACTGCAAGAGGGCTTTGAGATAACCAAGAACGGTGAGACTAACGGATTCCCTGGATCTGCTGCGGCAGCTGAGCTAGTGCGGAAACAAACTTCTCTGTTAACAGAGCAAGGTGCAATCGTTACACCGGTAAGCATTCCTATACATAAGGATGCTGCCAAAATCTATGGTCCCATTTTGATTGATGGTGCCTACCAAGGTTTGAGCCTGATCGCTGGCAGAAACTTTGCGGGATTCGGCAAAGACGATAGTGCTACTCAAGAGATTTCTCGACGGATTGCTCAGAGTCCTGAAAAGGTGAGCTTGATAACGGCAATAGTTTTGATCGCTGGCCGCCACATGGAATTAATGGATGATGGAGCTGTCTACTCAAAAGCCAGTGGTCAAGTTTCGCTTCTTCGCAATGCATATCAAAATGCTTTTGAGAACTTTGATGCGCTAGTTTGTCCAGCTACTGGGCCAGCCGGGCTTCCAACAAAACAAACTGGGCTGGAAGAGAATCTCTTAAGTGAAACTATGTCATTTTATGCAAATACAGCAGCGACGAACTTGACTGGACATCCAAGCACTAACGTGCCAGTGGGACTTATAGATGGTTTACCAATTAGTGCCATGATTACGACGAACTACTGGCAAGATGCCTGCGCAATAAGAATCGCGCAGGCATTGCAACTAATCAGCCAGTAAGAGCTTCACCTTTTGCGACGTCTCCTGATGCTGAACCATCATTGAGTACCTCACGAGCCAACACATCTACGGTGTAAGTGTGTTCAATTACTCGATTCAGTACCGGATCAGTCATCTTGATCGTCCAAGACTCAGCAAATCGCAACTTTTCTCCAATTGAAACAACGGTTCCACTGAACAAAATGTTTGCCCCGGCCACACGAGTAACGCTTTCTCTTAGACCTTGAACCATTTCTGCTGGAGTCCAGAATTCATTTACCATTGCCTCTTGGTACTTAACAGTTTCACCCTGATCAATCACCCAAGATTCCATATGAATGTCATCCCAGTGATCCTTTACGTCATTCCATCTCCACATTTGTGGCGCAACTACGTTTGGTGCAACCTGCTTTGACCAAGGGATATCAATGGTCTCAAGCGACCTATCGGTATGGTCAGAACCAACTGAAACGAAAATCTCATCGTTTTCATCAACAATAGTGACAATTTCTACTTCACCTGAAGTTTTTGGTCGCTGCACACCAATGTGGTTATCGGTAAGTACCGCCCATGAACTAATAGGCATAACCAATGGTGGTCGCTCGCAAATAAGTTCTTTAATTCCGAGCTTGTAGCACTCTTCAAGGTGTGCTTGCATCTTCGCTTCATCACGCATGGTAAAGCCAAGGTTGTAGCACCTTGAGAAATCCATCGACTTGTCTGACGAAGAACCATCTTTCTCAATCAACTTGAATTTTAGAACGGACATACTGACCTTCTTTCCTATTAGTTTCTTTAGTGAGTTTCTTCGCCACCGGAGACATTCATAGCCTCTCCAGTGATGTATTGGGCGTCTTCGCTTGCCAGAAATGCGCAGGCATTGCCGATGTCAGATGGCAAACCTGTTCTACCAAGCGGGATGCGACTTTTCATAGCTGACATGTACTCCTCTAGTGAGACACCGAGCAACTTAGAAAAATAGTCGTTCTGCCATGAACCCAAACCAGTTGTTACGTGATTAGGGCAAACTGCATTAACAGTAATTCCATGGCTACCGAGTTCAATTGCCACAGATCTGGTGAATCCAATAACTCCGTGCTTTGACGAGACATAAGCCGATGCATGAGGGAATCCACTCTTGCCACCCTGCGAAGAAATGTTTATAACTCTGCCACCATTGCCTGCAGCAATCATTGCTCGAGCGGCATGTTTTGTAGCAAGGAATGTGCCCTTCAGATTTACATCCAAAACGGCATCCCAGTCCGCTTCATTGGTATCAACCACTGGGCTCATCAGGTAACCAATCCCAGCATTGTTGATTAGAACGTCAATGGACCCAAAACTAGAAATCGTTGTTTTTACAGCATTCTCTACGTCGGACTCACTTCGCACATCACAGCTGACACTGATTGCCTGACCGGAACCACCGCTATTTAAGTTAGCTACAACTAATTCCATTTCTGACTTAGTTGCTACTCCATGTTCGGGAAATTGGCTGCCACTGGTCTTATCAAGATCTGCAATAACTACATTGCATCCCTCTTCCATAAAGCGTTTTGCAATGCCTTCACCAAGTCCCTTTTGACGTCCAGCGCCAGTTATCAAAACATTCTTACCTGTTAATCCACGCATTAACTTCTCCTATAGATTTTCGGACACGATAAATGTCGGATTGTCAGCAAACGCTTGAAACTGATTTGAAATTTCTTGCATTAGCTCTGTTGATACATCTTTTGTCAGCAGATCCATGTCGGCCACATCAATAATCTCAATGTATTGATACGGGGAAGGTTCACCACTGAAGGTGCCTTGGGCTTTCAATACAGTGAACTTGTTTACTGAAGGTAACGAATTTACAGTTGGTAAGTCTGTTGTTCGTGCCCATGATTCATAAGCAGCTACATCAGTTGTAGTTCTCAAATTGAATAGGACGATTACATGTGCCATGACTTTATCTCCTCTAGTGACCAGATTTTATTTGGATTTTCTTCTTGCAAAGCATAAATTTTTTCTGCCGTATCAGTTCCGTCTTTTCGCCACAACGGAGTCGTTGCAGCCGGAAGCACCATAGGTACTTGTGGAGTGAGGAAAACCTGACCAATCGGCATTGGCGGACGGGCTGGATAACTATGCTCCGATTCAATCAAATTCAAGATTTCAGGATTTGAATAGTATGCCGCAAACACTCTTGGAAGCAGGGCCTGGAAAATCTCTGGCTGCGTCGTTTCCAACTCTTTGCCAATCTCAAATCTTTTCTCAGAATCTGCATCCAGTAGACGAGTCAAGATGTCATGACCTGACACAGAATCTGCAAGTTCAACATCTGACAGGAATGAATTTGGGAAGCTTAAGACATCCGATGCCTTTGGCCAGCGGCCAGAGCCAGGTAACACCGTATCTGCAAATGCCTTTTGAATTTCGGGGGCAATTGAAACCATTAGATCCCCGCCTTAACAAGTTGATCTGCCGCGCGCAGTGCGACTGCTTGCAGAGTTGGGGTTGGATTTACTGCAGCGCTGCTAGCAAAAACTCCAGCATCAATAACAAGTAGATTCGGCACATCGTGTGATCGACAGTTTTGATCAACTACTGAATTCTCTGGGTTGCTTCCCATCCGCGCGGTACCCATTAAGTGAAAGCCGGCTTGTGATAGCAGTGGATTTACTAAAATTTCTTTAGCGCCTGCAGCCTCCAACCAAGCTTTTGCACTTTCTATTCCGTGCGACTTCATTCGAACCGAATTTTCTTCTAATTGGTAATTCATTACCGCCGATGGAACTCCGAAACGATCTGTTGTTGAACTATCGATTGAAACAAAATTTGTGTCAACTGGCAGGTCTTCGCATGTAACCGCAACCGTTGCTACGTGACCAAAAACCTGATCGAACCTTTCATGATGACCTTTGCCCCATGGGACATTGAGCCCAAAACCTCCAAGTGCCGATATCAAAGGTCCTTGACCTCTTGTCACTTGCATTTCATAGCCTCGAACAAAATTACGATTTGGGTCTGTTTCGTAGAAGTGTTGTGTCAGCAGACAGAATGCATCATTACCAGCCCAACTTTGAACCGGGTCATCCCAGACTCCAGTGACTCCAGCTATGGGATGGAGCATGAAGTTCTTTCCAACTTGTCCAGATGAATTAGCCAGGCCATCTGGAAAGTATTTGCTTACGCTATTCAAAAGAATTCGAGGCGAACCAATACCATTTGCGGCAAGCACAACATAGTCACAATCAGTTGCCTGCTCTTTGCCATTTCCATCAAACCAAACAACCCGCTTTGCTTTGCCGGTTTGATCAACTTCAATGTGTGATACCGAAGCGTTGGTTACCAATTCAGCGCCCATTGCAATGGCTGCCGGCCAATAGGTTATGTCGACTGAACTACGTGCCCCGATTCGGCATCCCATTTCGCATGGGCCACAGTTGTTGCAACCTTTACGGCTTCCGTGATCGGTGGACAAAATGTTTCCATCACTTGGCCACCAGTGCCAACCTAATTTTGAAGCAGCATTTGCCATACGAGTTCCGGCTAATCCATACGGCATTGCAGGAGTATCGCGAGGAGTCCGAGGTGGATTTCCAGGATCTCCAGCAACGCCCGTTGTTCCCATCATGGCGTCGTTGATTTCGTAGTAGGGCGCTAAGTCCCAGTATGAGATTGGCCAGTCGAATCCAACGCCATCAAGGGAGTTGATTCGAAAGTCGGAAGGACGAAATCTTGGAGTGTGAGCTGACCACATTAAAGTGCTGCCACCGACACCGTTGTACATAAGCGGTTTGATTTCACTACCTGAATCCAAAATTGGGTAATCCGATGCTCCGTTGCGAACGTTTGGATTTGGTGAAAAGTCTGTAATTCTTCGATATTCCCAATCCGGTTGGTCAGTTGGAATATCTTGAGGCGCTAACCAGTCTCCTCGTTCCAGGCACACTGACTTAACTCCCTGCGAAGCGAGCCTCCAGGCAAATGCTGCCCCCGAGGCGCCTGCCCCAATGATCACTACGCGCGCATTGCTCATCGCATTATTTCTTGATGGTTACTTCAGGATGGACTAAATGGGACATTTTCAGATGCTTTCCAACAACGCACAGACTGTCTTCCGTCTGTAATTGTCAAAGTCTGGACCTCGTCAGTGCAACGCTTTTCCACATACGGACAGCGTCCTGCAAGATAGCATCCCTTTGGCAAATCAACTGGGCTTGGAATTTCGCCATCCAAATCGGTTAGGCGGGCCTTATCTACTCGACGGTTATTCGGGTCGTGGAATAGTACGGAATCCAAAAGTGCCTTTGTATATGGATGCTTTGGATCTGCGAAAATTTCCTCAGTTGTTCCCACTTCTACAATCTGTGACAAGTACATCACGGCTACATCGTGACAAAGCTCGCGTACTGTACTGAGGTCATGTGAGATGAAAACAAAGGACAAGCCAAGCTGCTTTTGCAAATCCTTCAAGAGCAAGATCAATTCAGCACGGGCAGCCGGTGGTAACGCTGAAGTTGGCTCATCCAAAACTACGAATTCTGGCCGAGTTACCAAAGCCCGTGCAAGACAAACTCTTTGCTGTTCGCCAGCGCTCAAGCCAATCGGTTTACGATCAGCACTTTCGGAATCCAGTCCAGCGGATGCCATTACTTCGAGCACTCTAGCCTTTCGCTCGCTTTGATTCATCTTGGTGTGTAACTTGAGCGGCTCTTCGATGCTCTTAAAGATTGGCCATCTTGGATTTAGGGAATCAAATGGATCCTGGAAAACTACTTGAATCTTTGAGCGAAGTTGATTGAATTCCTTGAGCGACAACTCGGATATATTCTCGCCATCAAGTTCAATAGTGCCATTATCTGGCTCCAGTAAGCGCAGGATCATTCGTCCCACAGTTGTTTTACCAGAACCACTTTCCCCAACTAAGCCAAGAGAGCGTCCCTTCTTAATGTTGAAGGACACATTGTCTACTGCTTGAAGTACTTTACCGCCATCTACCTTGAAGGTTTTTCGCAGATCAGTAACTCTAATGATGTCATCTGGGGCATCGGCTGGAGCGGTTAATGAAGTTCGATCCGCTTTTGCCAACTTTAGAATGCGCTCACCATATGCATTATCAGGATTAGCAAAAAATTCCTTGGTATTTCTTACTGCGGTGATTACGCCGTCTTCCATGATGATGGTGCGATCACAGTAATTGGCAATGATGCCGACATCTTGTGTTACCAATAGAACCGTCATGTCTCTATCTCGAGCAGCTCGCCACATGCGGTCAAGAAACTGAGCCTGAATGGTTACATCAAGTCCGCTAGTTGGTTCATCTGCAATCAAAAGCTTTGGTTCAGAGCTCAACGCCATTGAAATCAAGGCGCGCTGGGCCATTCCACCGGAAAGCTCATGAGGATAAGCATCAATACGTCGCTCGGCGTCGTTGATGCCAACATCTTCAAGCAGCACTACCGCTTGCTTTAAGGCCTCTTCTTTTGAGGCCTCGACGTGTGAACGGTATACCCGACTAATTTGAGTTCCCACGTTCAAATATGGATTAAGAGATTGTCTCGGTTTTTGGGTAATCAGAGAAATATCTTTTCCTCTTAGCAATCGAGCGCTGTCTTCGTCTAAAGAAACAAGTTCCTTGTCATCGAAATGGACTTCGCCTTCAAGTTTTCCGGGAAATCTTGCTAGGCCAAGCAAGGCCAGAGCGAGTGAAGATTTACCTGATCCACTCTCACCAATTAAGCCAACAATCTCACCGGGAAACAATTCAATGCTGACATCTTTTACTGCAGTTACTGGTCCAGCTGCTGTCGCATATGTGACAGTTAGATTTTTTGCTTCAAGAATTGGCTTTGTCATTGTGAGGAGACTCTTCTCTCAAGTGCATTTCCAAGCGAAGCAAATCCAAACACGGTTAGAGACACTGCGATTCCTGGGAATAGTGAAGCCCACCATTCACCCAAGATCAGCTTTGGTGCACTGGTCGCAATCATTAGTCCCCATTCAGGTGTCGGCGGCCTCACACCAGCACCGATGTAGGAAAGTCCGGCTGTTAGCAAGATTCCAAAACCAACGGTTACCGAAAGTTGAATAAGTGAGGGTGTTAGTGAATTAGGTAGAACGTGCTTTAGCGCAATCTTCCACTCTGAATTTCCTGTTGCTCGGGCAGCTTCAACATATGTTCTGGTTTTCTGTGTCAGCACTTCAGTTCTAGTTAAGCGAACAAAAATTGGAGTGTAGAGGAAGGTGAGCGCAAAAATCAGGTTGATTAAGTTTCTACCAGTAAGGGCGACTAGAACCATTGCCAAGATGAAGATTGGGAAAGCCTGAAGCACATCTGAAATTCTCATTACTAAAGAAGAGAATCGTCCTTCATAAAACCCAGTTCCAAGACCAATCAGAGTTCCAATGAGTCCAGATAGAAGGGCCGCGCTGACTGACAAAACAACGTCAATTCTTGGCGCAGTGATAACGCGGCTAAACACATCAAGTCCTGAAGAGTCGGTGCCAAACCAAAACTCGCGTGAAGGCGGTTGTGAGATTGGACCAACTGGAGTTCCCGGATCGTAAGGTGCGATCATGTATCCAAATACACTTAAAAACAATGCGGTGCCAACGATGATTACGCCTGCGAGTAACAGGCCATCTTGGTACCAGCGCTTAGCTTTAAAAACATTGAGAGCTTGAGTTGTTTGCGTTGTCATTGTGCCTTCACTCTCGGGTCAGTAAACACTAAAACTAAGTCGAGGATCAGATAAACAATTAGTGAAATGATCGTAATCACCAAAACTGTTCCCTGAATAGCTGGGTAATCTAAATTCAAAACCGCCCGAACCGAGTAGGAGCCAAGTCCGTTTAACGAGAAAACTTGTTCGATGAGAACTGCGCCACCCAACATAAAACCAAAAAGAATTCCGGTCAGTGTAAGCACAGGTGGCAAACTAGCGCGCAGTGTGGATCGAGCAATTTGCTTTCTGCTTAAACCAGAGGCGCGGGAATAAAGAATAAACTCGCTGCTGAGTACTCGGGCCATGCTTTGACGAGTCATTTTGATGATTGGCCCGGACAAAATAAATGCCAAGGTCATAACCGGTAGCCACAGATGCCAAAGTGCATTAAAGAAGGCATCGATTCGCCCAGTAACAAGTGAGTCAATCAAAATAAATCCAGTTACCTTCTCGGGTGGAACCATAAGTGGATCTAAGACACCAAGTGGAGCTGGAGCAATTCCAAGTTTGAAGTAGAAGAAGAATGTGAACATTAACGCCCACCAAAACTCTGGCTGGGCTCCAGCAAATAATCCATAGCCGAACACGGATTTATCTAACTTTCCGCCGGGGCGCTTTGCCGTAGCGACACCGATCGGAACTGCTACTGCCATTGCAAGAACAAATGAGAGCACAACCAGTTGCAGCGTAATCGGCAAAGTAGTGACAATCTCAGAAGTTACCGATGAGCCGGTAACCCAAGAAGTGCCAAGGTCACCTGTTATTACGCCAGAGCCATCGGTTCCGACAAAATCGCCGAGCTGCTCAGAGACTGTTCTATCTAGTCCAAGTGAGGCTTTGGCTTGATTGTAAACATCTGGTGTTGAGTTAAATCCAACAAGTCTGGCGACCGGGTCGGCAGGAAGTGCACGAATTACAAAGAAAACAACCAAAGTGATACCTGCGGCCTGGATCAAGCCGATCAAGATCCGGCGAAAAATATAACTGGCCAACAGAATTTCCTTTTCGCGATTGTTTTTGGTTAGTGAATTGCGGGGTGCTAGGTGTGCGGCCGAAACAGCTACTGCTGTCTCGGCCGCACCCTTGCGACTTACTTAGTTGATAACTAGTTGAGTGTTAGATCAGCAAATCGAACACCGTTATCAGGGTGCCACTTGATACCCGACAGCTTGTCGGAGTGTGCCCACTGAGTTTGGTATTCAACAACTGGAACCCAAGTGACATCAGTCATGAGCTGCTCTTGCACTTCTGCAAGCATTGCATCACGCTTGGTGTTATCAGCTTCGTTCTTTAGCTTGACGTATAGGTCATCTACATTCTTGCTTTCGTAGTTAACCATGTTGTTCAAGCTGCCATTGGCTGCAGAAACGAAGAATAGCAATGTTGCATATCCTGAATCCACGGCGATTGGCTTTTCGTTGTCATTTAGAGCAAATGGTAGATCGCGCTTAACAAGTGCACGGTCACCGAATTGGCTCTGTGGAATTGGGTCCAACTGGATGTTGATACCAACTGCAGCTAGATCCGCACGGATCTGAGTTGCGATTGGACCAAGGGTTGATTCCAACTCTGTGATGTAAGACAGCTTCAATGAACCATCGTCTACGTATCCAGCTTCAGCAAGTAGTGCTTTTGCTGCTTCTGGGTCGTACTTGTATGGTGAATCAGCTTTCTTGTAACCAGGGTAGGTACTTGGCATGTGGCTATCCCACTTTTGTGCCTTACCGAAGTAACCATTTGCAATGATCTTGTCGTAGTCAATCGCAGATGAAATCGCGCGACGTACTAGAACGTTATCGAATGGCTTGGTCTGGAAGTTCATGTGAACAAACAGATTCTGGTTTCCAGCAACTGCTGAGATTCCAACACCTTCGACTCCATCAAGGCTGGCGTACTCACCTGGTGTCAACTTGTCAACAAGTTGAGCCTGGCCAGTCTGAACAGCAGCTAGACGGTTTGCAGATGTAGGTACCTTGCGCCAAACAACCTTCTTGATGCTTGGAGCTCCTGCGTAGTACTTCTCGTTAGCAGTAAGAGTCATTGAATCATTCTTGACCCAATCACTGATGCAGTAAGCGCCAAAGGAAGGCAGGTTAGTGCTGTTTGAGTACTCATGTGCCCAAGGATCTTCAGCGGTTGCATTAGCTTCCATTGATTCTTTGTCAAAGATGTTCAAACCAAAGATGGTAAGAACTGGCAAGAACAACTTATTTGGTGCAGCCTGCTTGATGGTTACGGTGTAATCATCAACCTTGGTTACTTCGTCACCGAGCTTCTTAGCTTCTGTTGCCTTAGCAGCATCAGCATCAAATACACCAGCGGTGAAGCCAGCGATGTCAGCTACGTTGGAAAGGAACCAACCAATTGGTGCGCTACCACTAACACTCTTTGCGCGTGCAAATGTGTACAGCACGTCATCGGCATTAAAGGTTTCACCATTACATCCCTCTACACCCTGGCGTAACTTGAAGGTCCAAGTGAGAGTTGCTTCATCATATTCGTATGATTCAGCTAGACGTCCTTCGAAACTATTGAAGTCGAATAGTCCAACTCCAGTTTCATTTGCTGCACCATCCTTGTAGTAAACAAGTGGCTCCATGATGTTGCCAATTGCTTGCTGGGTAACTGGGATGGATGCAGATGGACCGTCGGAGTCAAGACCCGGTGGCACATCTTCTGACAAAGCGATGATCTCGCTTGTGTTGCTTGCTGGTGCTGAACTTGCGTCTGTAGTTCCTGTATCTGTTCCACCTGAACAGGCAGTAACAAAGAAAAGACTGAATCCAACGATCAGCGCCTTTAACTTCTTACTCATATAATCTCCGAACTTTCGTTGCTTGCGGCAGCTAACGTAATCATTCAACTACGTTGAGACAAGCAAACCTCATACCTTTTACATTCCGCAGGCAAATAGAGTAGAAAAGTACTCAGGTAGTAACGATTGGATAACGCGATGGAAACCCAGAAAATGGCAAAACCCCTTATAACTATGGCAGTTGAGCACAGTTTGACCCTAAAATTCGAGGATATTCCGGATTCCACGAAATCTAATGCCAAGACGCTAATTCTGGACAGCCTGGGCGTAGGCCTGGCTGGAAGCTCCACCACCGAGTCAGGTTGGCTCCAAGGTTTCGCTGCCGCGAACAGCTCTGGCGAGACTTCAAACGGTTGGAACATGGGCCAAAAGCTTGATGCAGCAAACGCGGCCATGATCAATGCCCACCAAATGCATACTCTTGAGTTTGACGCAATTCACGAACCCGCTGTTGTGCATCCGATGACCGTTGTTCTACCAAGTGTTGTCGCGTGGATGCAGCGAGAGCATGTCGCAAGTGGCTATGTTCCAAATGGAAAAGATTTAATCAAAGCCGTTTGTGTTGGAGTTGATATCGCAGGTGGTCTTGGCGATGTAACCACTTCACCACTTCAATTCTTTCGCCCCGCTACCGCAGGTGCATTAGGTGCAGTAGCCGCTATCAATTCAATTTCAGCGCCAACTAATGAAGCTGCTATGTCAGCTCTAGGCATTGTCTATGGATTGCTTTCAGGCACGATGCAAGCCCACACCGAAGGTGCTCAAGTTTTAGCTTTGCAAGTTGGCTTTAATGCCAGATCTGCAATAAATGCAATCGATCTTTCACAACGCGGATTCATTGGACCGGAATACATACTCGAAGGTAAGTACGGATACTTTTCGCTATTTGAAAAAGCTGGCGATCCGGAAGCCTTAATGAATCGACTAGGTAGTCAGTGGGAAGTTGATCGCACATCACTTAAGCCATTCCCAAGCGGTCGAGCCACGCATGGAGCCTTGGATGCAATTCTGCAACTGCGTTCAGAGTTTGGTTTGAGTCGAGATCAAATCGAATCAATTGCTGTAACTGTCCCGCCTATGGTTTACAACTTAGTTGGCCGACGTCCAGATGTAGATATGCCTGTTGGTGCTGCTCGATTATGCCTTGCTTATCTAGTTCCACTTGCGATCGACAGTGGGCAAGTAAATCTGGATTGCTATCTAGATGAAAATTTACGAAATTCAGAAATTCATAACTGGGCACAACGAATTTCGGTGACGGCTGATAGTAACCCTGACCTAAATGCATTTGACCCTCAGAAGGTTTCCATAACTCTGAAATCTGGCGAAGTCCTCGAGAAGGAAATGCCATATTCATTGGGAAGTCCAACCAATCCGATGTCAGAAACACAAGTGTTGGAAAAACTGAACGCAAATCTCAGTCTTGTGGGGCGCGGTAGCTTGTTTGAAGATATCGTTGAGACCGTGAGTAACCTAGAGAATCAAAGCAACTTGAACGCACTATTTGGGAGTCTTTAATGAGTTCTCCTTACTTTGATGCTTTTGACTACAAACGCCTTAGTGAGGAATATCCAACGGGCGCAAATTTCATTTCCAAATACTCTGGAATGTCTCGTCAGCAGCTTGAAGATATCCAACAGCAGAGGTTTAAGGAAGTTGTTGAATGTGCTTGGGATACTCCGTTTTACCGTTCACTATGGCTGGCTTCAGGGGTAGCAAAATCTGACGTAACCGATCTTTCTGATATTCATAAGTTGCCAATCATTGATAAATCTATGATCCTGGCTGATATTGAAGCTCACCCTCCATTTGGAAGCCTGCCAAGTCGTCTTGAGAAGTCGGGGCAACAAAGAATTTTGCAGACCACAAGTGGCACAACGGGAAATCCACAGCCAGTGCTGTGGGGTCCATGGGGACGCGAAGTTCAGAATGCATTGCTTGGAAGGACTTATACCTGGCTGGGAGTTAACTCCTCAGATGTAATGCACAGTGTTTACGGACACGGTTTAGTTAACGGTGGTCACTACATCAGAGAAGCCGCAACTAGGTACACCGAGGCGCTAATGCTTACGGCTGGCACTGGAATTGAAACTAGATCGGAACGACAAGTTGCAGTGATGTCCCAATTTGGAGTCTCTGTACTTGTTGGATTTGCTGACTATTTGCTCAAGTTAGCCCAAGTTGCCTCTGACCAAAATCTGAAACCTGGAAAAGACATTCCAGTGCGAATGATTATTGGTCACGTTTTAGAAGGTGGCCGAGATGCCTTGGAGAATGCCTGGGGTGGTGCAAAAGTTTATAACTGGTACGGCGTTGCAGATACTGGAATCGTTGCAACTGAAGGGCCAGAGCGCGATGGAATGCATGTTTGGGAAGATGCCAACTTCCTTGAAATCATAAACTTCGAAGATCCAGCTAGCGCAATGGGCGACATGGTTGTTACCAGTTTGGGTAAAAGCGATTTGGCTCCGCTGATCAGATTCAATACTCATGACTTAACGTCGTTGCATACTTCTGGCAGCAGTGACTACCCATTCCAGAAAATCGTCGGCCTTCTCGGACGCAGCGACAACATGGTAAAACTCAAAGGGATAAATGTTTACCCAACTGCTATCGGAGGGATGTTGCAAGAGGTTGCAAGCTTCACCGGAGAATACGTTTGTCGCGTCGAGAATCTAGATGGTGTCGAAAAGTTCACAGTAGTTGCTGAGTTGGCAATCGAGGACGGGGATTCGCAAGAGTCCGTTAAGCGACTACTAGCTCAGAAGTTGGGAGTAACCGTGGAAGTTGAGATTGTTGCTCCTGGACAAACTGCCGAAGTGACGGGACTAAACACTAGGCAGAAACCTGCTCGACTATTGGATTTGCGCTAGTGAATCAGGACATCTCAGCCATTTTGGAGTCGTACCAAAATGGCAACACCCCTTCAGAAGTAGTTCTAACGGCTTCGAAGGTTACGGATACATGTTTTGCAATAGAGCAGCGGCTTACAGGTGCTGAAAATTCCGCACGGGATTCTGATGCTCTATTTGCTTCTAATTCCCAAAGAGCATTAGAAGGAATACCTTTTTCAGTTAAGGCAAACATTGACGTAGCGGGAGTCGTAACTTCCAATGGAACGTCAATGGAAACTCAACCGGCAACCAAATCTGCTCGGATAATTGAACAGTTAAGTGGCGCCGGAGCTATTCCAGTCTTTACAACCACAATGGCCGAACTGGCAATTGGTGCAGTCACCGACAATGCACATACTGGAATTTGTGTAACTCCTGCTAATCCAAATCTTCACGCCGGAGGCTCAAGTGGTGGCTCTGGAGCAAGTGTTGCAGCCGGCTGGGTACCGTTTTCATTAGGTTCGGACACCATGGGGAGCGTACGAATTCCAGCTGCCTATTGCGGAGTTTTTGGATTTAAACCGTCTTCGCAAGCTATTGATCGGGCAGGCTTGGCTCCGCTGTATCCACCTATGGACACCATAGGAATTATTGCGAATACGGTTTCTGATATTCAGGCAGTGATGAGTGTCTGTGCTGCAACAGGTTGGTCTGATGATCTAGAGCCTACGAATACTTTATTGATCCCAAGTTTTATCCAAAAGTCACACTCTGAAGTTCTCAAAAATTTCAATAACCAATTATCAAAGATTCGCTCAAGTGCAATCAATCATGGATTTACCGTAATCGATCTAGAACTTGATTTGGACTTAGGATTACTTCGACGACGCGGGCTTTTACTTTGCGAAGTTACTGCCTGGAAGAATTTTTCAAATGCCGATGCAGTCCCCGCAGGAATATCAGAGCCAATAGCTGATTTGCTTAGGTATGGTGCCTCAGCTAAACCTGAAAAAGTAGAAGAGGCACGAGGAGTGTTAGCAAAAACTTCAGATTTGATGTCCAAAGCGCTAGATCAATTCCTTGGAAACTCAATGTTGATTCTGCCAGTTACGCCTTTTCCGACACCTGACATATCAGCAACAAACGAAGATCTAGCCACAAGTGCTGACTTCACTTGTTTGGCAAATATTTGCGATTTGCCAGCAATAAGCATTCCGGCACCGGGGCAGGCAATTCAGCTTATGGCCAAGAATGGTGATGACTATCGACTACTCAACATGGCCAAAACCATTTACAAGATTCTTGGTTAAATCAGATTTACTGAAATTTAGCGGTTCGCTTTTCCAGAAAAGCCGAAATTCCTTCGGCATGATCTGGCGAAACCATTGCATCTTTAACAAAACTCAGGGTTTGTTCTGAATCTTCCCGTTGTCCGGAAAGCACTAACTCAATTTCAGTTTTCATGGACCTTACAGATGAGCTGCTATTTGCCAGTATCAAGGTGATCCACTTATCTCTGATTGATTCAATCTCACTCGAGGAAGTTAGTTCATCTACATACCCCCACTGGGAGGCCTCGGTGGCAGAAAAAGTTCTACTGGTAAAAAGCAGTTGCTTGGCGATTGCCGGACCTACTAAATCAGTCAGCGCCACGATGTCTGAATAGGGATAGACCATGCCAAGTTTGGCCGGCGTGATAGCAAATGTTGAATTTGTGGAAGCTATTCGAAAGTCACAAGCAACAGCGAGTGCAGCTCCGCCCCCGAAACAAGGTCCGTCAATAATCGCAATCGTTGGAATTGGGATCGCTCGAACTGATTCGATGGCTTTAGCAACTACCGCTTGACTTTGTGCTGCCCACTCGCCATCGCCTGCATGTTCGCGGTACTCAGATACATCTGCACCTGCACTGAATATTCCAGGAGAGTTAGATTCAACTGTGACAATCTTTAGTTTTGAATTTGCAGCAATCTCTTGCGAAATATTCTCAAGTTTTTTCCACATTTCTTGATCAAAGGCATTCTTTTTTTCTGCCCTATTCATCGAAATGGTGGCAAGCGATTGAGTTATCTTTAATTCGATTCGACTCACTGCACACCCACTAATCAAAAATGTTCAACTACCTGAACTTTATGGCCCTTAGTCATTATGCTATCAACCATGACAATTCCTTCACCAACCTCACTCGGCCTTTCAATCGTTGTAAATGTCGAAGAAGGTGCAGAGCAATCAATTTTGGATGGCGATCGAAGCCCAGAGCCTGTTGATGAAATGGGTTTGGCTTTAAAGGCTGGACTCCGCAATTACGGAAATGAATCCAACTACCAGTATGGAATCAAAGAAGGTTTCGGCAGGGTCGCCAGGATCTTGGAAGCTCACAAGATTCCTGCAACGTGGACCGTGGCAGCACTAGCTCTAGAGCGTGCGCCGCAGATTGCTAAATTCATCAGCGATCGTGGTGACGAAGCGGCTTCGCATGGTCATCGCTGGGTCCACCAATTCCGAATGGATGAGGAACAAGAATTTGAATTCATTAAGGCAGCTGCTGATTCCATTGAAAAATCAGTCGGGACCCGACCTGTTGGTCACTTATCGCGCTACTTATTGACTGAAAACACTCGAAACATACTGGCAAAGCAGGGTTTTCTATATCACATGGATGACTACAGCGGTGATGAGCCATTTTGGGATTCAACGCCTCATGGACCGATTGTTGTGATGCCATACGCAATTGATACCAATGACATGAAAATGTGGCACGACGCTGGTTATACGGCTAAAGACTGGTATGAGTATGCAATTGATACCTTTGACCAATTTTATCGAGAGCGTCAGCCTGGACATAGATACATGTCTCTTGGCTTGCACTTACGAATCATAGGTCGCCCGGGTCGCATCAACTATTTTGAAAAATTCATTGAGCATGTAACGAAGCATGAAGACCTTTGGATTGCTCATCGCAGGCAAATTGCCCAACGGTTTGCATCAGAAGTTTCTCCACCTACTAGTTAGGCGCTACCAAGGTAACTCAGCACCATTCATTCCGATGCATTGGCCGCTGATGTACTCAGCATCGTCTGTGCATAGCCAAGATACAGTTGCTGCAACATCTGCAGGTGTCCCAAACCTGCCCCAAGGCACAGTGGACAAAAACTCTTGCAAGGTCTCATCGCGAGATTTTCCAAGCTTTTTGCCCATGCCTTCAACGATGTCTTCCCACAGCGGCGTCATGATATGTCCAGGCGTGTAGCAGTTAACTCGAATCTTTGCTGGTGCTAGTTCTTGAGCGAAACTTTGGCTCATCATGATGATTGCAGCCTTGGTTGCGCAGTACTGGGAAAACATCGGTACGCCATGCCTGCCTCCACCGGATGATGCATTTACAATTACTCCGCCCTTGTTGTCTCGGGACATGTAATCAGCCGCCACTTTAGATCCAAGTGCCACGCCAACTACATTCACATTCAGCATTTTCATCCAGCTCTCAGCCGTCGTATCTGCGAGTCCGGCTACGTTGATGATGCCAGCATTGTTGACCATGGCATCTAATCGAGATGTGTGGCGCAACAATTCTTCTACTGCATTACGAATCATGGATTCATCACAGACATCAACTTTGCAGTAAAAAACTTGACCTGGGTATGTTTTCTCTAATTTAGAAATATCAGGTTCTTGTATGTCTGCAATTACAACTACCGCGCCATCGTGCAGAAACCTTTCGACAATACCAAGTCCAATACCGCTGGATCCCCCAGTTACTACAACACCTTTACCGCTATGCGTTCCCATGATCCACCTTCCAGAATGGCTTTCTATTTTTGACATTTGCTAACAAAGAAGTATCAAATTCCTCTAATGAATACCCTGCAGGCTGAGGAGGATTTATGTTGTAACCAGTTTTTTCATTGACTCTTCGCAAAACTTCTGGCGACTCGTAGTAGGCAATGTAGACAGCATTCAATAAGATGGCAAACTCTTTAGGGAAGCTTGATTCACATTTACTAACTTCCGCCTCTGCCTGATCAACACCTATTTCAGCCAAGTTAACCGGCAAGGTATCAAGCATTTTCTCAACCAACGAGTAGTCATGTAATCGAGAAATATCTGCAATCAGGGATTCAGATGAAATTGCTTGAGCGGCACTTGGATGGCCGTCACTTGCTGGAATCAAAATCTCCAAGAGATTTTCAATTTTCGTCATAATGAACTCACCTGCTGTCGAAATGCTTCAGTTTCGTCCATGGGCGGAAGTAGTTTTCGCTCTAACATGGCATCAGCAGAGCGTAATGCGAATGCTTGAATTGTTGAAGTTGGGTTCAAGGCACCAGCAGTTACGAACACACTGCCATCTACAATCCAGAGATTATCAAAATCATGCGTCCGTCCAGTGGCGCTTACAACTGAATCCTTTGAATCATCTCCCATTCGAGCCGTGCCCAGCAGATGGAAGCCAGCTGAACCAACTAGAGGGACTGTAAGTATCTCGGTAGCTCCTGCTTCTTTGAGTACTTCGGTGTTTGTGCGAATTCCAAAGTCCAAAAGCTTTTGGGCATTTTCATCAACACGATAGGTCAGTTTTGGAATTCTCGATCCTTTGCTATCAACTTTGTCCGAAAGCGTGACTCGGTTTTCCGGATTTGGCATATCTTCAGTCGTCACTGTAATGCTGGCAGTCTTGCCGAACTGCCGATAAAAATCAGCGTGATGATTTCTACCCCACTTCACTGGTTTGGTGTATCCACCTGATGCAGTTCCAAGTGGTCCGTCGCTTCTAATTGTTTGAGCTTGATAGCCCCGGACAAATCCACGCGATGGATCAGTTTCGTAAAACTCTTGACTATAGATACTGACCGCGAATGGGCCCTTAAATCCATCAACATATTCATCAAAGACACCAGTTACCAATGCAGTTGGATGGTGCATAAGATTTCTGCCTACTTGATCTGAACTATTTGCTAATCCAGTTGGGGAATCTGAATTAGCGCTCAAGAGAAGTAATCTTGCGGTTCCAATTCCGTTTCCAGCGAGTACAACATTATTTGCTTTCAGTGAGTGCGTTTCACCATTTCGATCTATGTACTCAACACCCGTAACTTTGTTTTGGTGTGATGTGATTTTTTGTACGGCTGCCTCGGTTATTAGTTCAGCGCCAGCTGCAATCGCTTCGGGCCAATAGGCAAGATCAACGCTAGCTCTGGAGCCGCGCGGGCATCCCAGGTCACATGGGCCGCAATTGTTGCAGCCCTTGCGCACACCTTTTTGGCCATTTGTAATCGCTGCATCAACAGGCCACCAGTGGTATCCGAGGCGTTCATAAGCCTGAGCTATTCGCTGTGCTCCAACACCGATAGGAAGAGGCGGAAATTCTCGTTCGGCGCGTGGTGGATAAGCAGGATCACCGGCTAGTCCTGAAACGCCCATCATTTGATCATTTATTTCAAAATACTCTGCTAAATCAAAATAAGAAATTGGCCAATCGCGAGCAACACCATCCAAAGACTTAACTCTGAAATCCGATGGCTTCATTCGAGGAAAATGCGCTCCCCAATGAATTGTGGAGCCACCCACTGCGTTGTATAGCGATGGCTGAATCGGGGTATCCGTTGCATCGATTGGGTAGTCCCAGCTATTCATTCGCACATTTGGATTTGGGTTATGGCTACGCTGCCTGGCTTGTTCCCAAGCTGGAGTTAGTGATGGCGCAGATTCAGGTGCAACCCACCCACCTTGCTCCAAACAAACAACTTTTGCACCACCTAGTGCCAGTCGCCACGAAACTGCAGCACCTGACGCCCCGGCACCAATGACTAAGAAATCGATTTCCTTCACAGAGTTTAGGTTACTTAAAAGTCTTACCTTTTTCAGGTGAATTTGGTCTTTCGGTAATCGTTCGAAGTAAGTGCTATTTCAGCGAACGCTGGCGCAAGGCATCGAAAGTTAGAACGCCAAGTGCTAACCAGATCAACATGAACCCAAGCAATCTTTCAGTTGGCATATATTCTTGAAAGACAAATAGGCCAATTACGAATTGGATGGTCGGACTTAAATACTGCAGCATGCCTAAACGAGATAACGGAATTCGAATCGCAGCATAGCCAAAAAGTAAAAGTGGTAGAGCGGTAACTACTCCAGCGCTAATCAGCCAAAGCGAGTGCGTTAAGCCTTCGGTCAAGAACGTGCTCTGATCGTTAACGGTAAGCCAGCCGAGGAAGACTACTGCAAATGGCGTTAGCGTTATCGTTTCGACCGTAAGGCTTTCTAATGCTTCTACATCCGCTAACTTTTTTGTATATCCATAGAGTCCAAAAGATAACCCAATTGCAAAGGCCAGTACCGGGGGGTTTCCAAGGGCAATACTCATAAAAAGTAACGCAAATGCAGCGATTCCGATTGCAAACCATTGCAGTCTGTTCAGCTTCTCTTTGAAAAAGACCACTCCCAATAAAACATTCATTAGTGGAGTGACAAAATACCCAAGTGAAGAATCTAAAACGTGGCTATTGATGCTTGACCAAATAAAGAAACCCCAGTTAATCGCTATCAATACCGATGCGCACGTCAACAAGAACAATGACCTTCGGTTGCGAAGTATTGAAAACAAATTACTAAACCGACGATATAGGCCTACTAACACGAGCAGCATTACTAAACTCCAAATGACACGGTGACTTAGAATTTCGACTGCATCAGCTGGCTGCAACTTCGGCCAGTAAAGAACTACCGATCCCCAAAACAAATAGACAACTGCACCGGCTGCAGTACCTTTTGCTAATTCAGACTGGCTTCGTAAGTTACCCAAGGAGTTCATAGAAGTCTCAGACTTTCAATTTTAATTGACACTGGTAACTAGAATCTAAACGGTGCGATATGCAACGTTATCGACCAGAGTCACCATTGCAGACTTTGCATCACAGTCTGGTAAGGCAGTCAATCTTTCGCGGGCCCGATCTGCCCACTGCTCTAGTACTTCACGCGCCTGATCCATCGCTGGGTGCACCCTCAGTGCCGCTAAAGCTTCAGCGTGTTCAGCATCATCGGTGATTGCTCGACTCAATAGTTCGCGTAACCGTGGCGGAGTATCTGGATCCGCAAGTGCAAACAAAACTGGCAAAGTACGAATACCTTCGCGTAAGTCCTTACCTGGGGTCTTGCCAGAAACTTCTGACTCAATATCCAATAAGTCGTCGCTTAACTGGAATGCGATTCCAATACTTTCACCAAAGTCAGCGATTCGATCAGTTATTTCGGGAGATACACCACTCATCATTGCGCCATATCTTCCAGCTGCTGCGATTAGAGAACCAGTCTTGTCTGCCAGGACCTCTAAGTGATGAACGATTGGATCTTCGCCACCTTGCGGACCAACGCTTTCCCGAAGTTGACCAATTACAAGTCGTTCAAAAGTTTCGGCTTGTACCCGAACAGCTTCTGGGCCCAAATCAGCAAGAAGTTTTGAAGAACGAGCAAATAAGAAATCGCCACTGAGAATTGCAACAGTATTTCCCCAGCGACTGTTTGCAGATTCAGTGCCACGGCGGACTTCAGCCTCATCCATAACATCATCGTGATACAAAGTTGCTAAGTGGGTAAGTTCCACTACGACTGCTGACGGAACCACGCCTTCTGACTTTGGGTCACCAAAATGTGATGCTAAAAGAACTAACAACGGGCGGAATCTTTTGCCACCCGCTTCGACTAAATGGCGCGCAGTAATGTCAGCAAGTTCATGATCACTTCTGATCTCTTCCCGAAGGCGATCTTCAATCGCGGCCAGGCCAGCAAACATCTCATCTTCGAGTGCTGACAGCTCTTCTGGAAACAACACGCTCACAGGTCAATCCTCGCATTTTGTAAGCAAAGATGCGACTTGGGACTTATCGGAGGAACAATCCTGCATTGATTACCAAATCCAGTACTGGCTGAGGGGCGATTCCCAATAACACTGTGAAGGCAGCACTAGTTCCAATGGCCACGGTTGTGAATGCACTTGGCACTACAACGCTTGGTCCATCAACTGGAGGCTCAGTGAAGAACATCAAGACAATTACACGGGCATAGAAGAATGCAGCAACCGCACTTGATACGACCGCAATGATCACTAATGGAGTTGCACCGCCATCAATTGCGGCAGTAAACACTGCAAACTTTCCAGTGAATCCGCTCGTTAGTGGAATTCCTGCTAATGCCAATAGGAATAGTGCAAAAATGCTTGCCATCCAAGGAGATTTCTTGCCCAGTCCCGCCCATTGCGACAAGTGCGTTGCTTCGCCAGAAGCATCACGAACTAATCCAACGATTGCAAAGACGCCAACTGAAGTGAAGCCATACGCGAGTAAGTAGAACAAAGTACTGGACAATCCAGCAGCACTTGTTGAAACTACTCCAAGCAAAATGAAACCGGTATGGGCAACTGATGAGAATGCCAACATGCGTTTCATGTCTGTCTGGGTAACAGCTAGCAATGAGCCAACAACCATGGTTAATCCTGCAATTACCCACATCATTGGGCGCCAATCCCAACGCATTCCACCAAAGGCTACATAGAAGACGCGAAGCAAGGCACCAAATGCCGCAACTTTAGTCGCAGCACTCATGAATGCAGTTAATGGCGTTGGTGAGCCTTGATAAACATCTGGGACCCATTGATGGAATGGAACCGCACCAACTTTGAAAAGTAAGCCGACAGCGATCATGGCTATACCAGGAAT
>JBIIAS010000046.1:0-9140 GCA_044239795.1 Candidatus Nanopelagicales bacterium
TTTAGGAGTATTTGTGAGCGGCATCGAGGTCCCGGGATTAACACTTCCGGAAGCACGCACCCCGTCCCCATCAGGTCAGCAATTTGGCGATTCGGTTTACCAGCGCTTGTTGCAGGATCGAATCATCTTTATGGGAACCCAAGTTGCAGATGAAATGGCAAATGCAATCTGTGCTCAGATTCTGTTGCTAGCCGCAGACGATCCTGAAAAGGACATATTCCTTTACATCAACTCTCCTGGCGGATCAATCAGCGCTGGCATGGCGATCTACGACACCATGCAGTTCGTAAAGAACGACATCGCAACAGTTGCAATGGGTCTGGCTGCATCGATGGGACAGTTCTTACTTTGCGCAGGTGCTCCTGGCAAGCGTTACTCGCTGCCGCACGCTCGCATCATGATGCATCAGCCTTCTGGTGGTATTGGTGGAACAGCTGCTGACATCAAGATCCAAGCAGAGCAAATGAAATTTACTAAGGCAAAAATGGCTGAGCTAATTGCTGAGCACACAGGTCAATCAGTGGAAACGGTAACTGAGGATTCAGACCGCGATCGTTGGTTCACTGCAGAAGAAGCAAAAGACTATGGTTTCGTCGATCACGTAGTGCGCAGTGCGCGCGACGTGGCTGGCGAAGGCGGAACGGCATAAGGGGAGACTCACATGGATTATTCACCACAATCGCGTTACATTCTCCCGAGCTACATCGAGCGCACTCCACAAGGTGTTCGGGAGTACAACCCATACGCAAAGCTTTTCGAAGAGCGCATTGTTTTCTTGGGTGTTCAGATCGATGACGCTTCTGCTGATGATGTTATGGCACAGCTACTTGTGCTCGAGTCACTTGACCCAGAGCGCGACATCCAGATGTACATCAACTCTCCAGGTGGTTCCTACACCGCAATGACTGCAATTTACGACACTATGCAGTTCGTTAAGTGCAACGTCCAGACCGTATGTCTTGGACAGGCTGCATCTGCTGCCTCCGTGATTTTGGCTGCAGGAACTCCAGGAAAGCGCTTTGCGTTACCTCACGCTCGCATTTTGATTCACCAGCCATACACCGAAGGTGGCGGCCAGGGTTCAGACATTGAAATCCAAGCTAATGAGATCTTGCGCATGCGTGATGAAATGGAAGGCATCTTCTCTCATCACACTGGCCGCTCAGTCGAAGAAATCCGCGTCGACATGGATCGCGACAAAATCCTTACCGCCCCTCAGGCTAAGGAATACGGAATCATCGACCAGGTGCTAACAACCCGAGTTCCGCTTAACAAATAGCCTTTCTGCTGGCGTGTACGCCAGTAAAAATCGCTTGATTCAAGGTACTTTAGAAGAACGCTCGAAGTATCTGTCCACACTTATTCCCCCGGGAGGTGACCACTATGGCTCGTATCGGCGAAGGTGGCGACCTGTTGAAGTGTTCGTTCTGCGGCAAGAGTCAAAAGCAAGTCAAGAAATTGATTGCTGGACCTGCCGTTTACATCTGTGACGAATGCATTGACTTGTGCAATGAAATCATTGAAGAAGAATTAGGCGAATCAGTAAACTTGGGTTGGGATGAACTTCCAAAGCCACGTGAGATTTATGCCTTCCTTGACCAGTATGTAATCGGTCAAGAAGTGGCAAAGAAATCACTTTCCGTAGCGGTGTATAACCACTACAAGCGCGTTCAGGCTGGTGCCAATGAATCTTCCCGCGAAGAAGGCGTTGAACTAGCTAAGTCAAACATCCTTCTGCTTGGTCCAACCGGTTCGGGCAAGACACTTTTGGCCCAAACTCTAGCTCGCATGCTTAATGTGCCGTTTGCAATCGCAGATGCCACTGCATTGACTGAAGCTGGTTACGTTGGTGAAGACGTCGAAAACATTTTGCTTAAGTTGATCCAGGCTGCTGACTATGACGTCAAGAAGGCTGAAACTGGAATCATCTACATCGATGAAATCGACAAGGTTGCTCGCAAGAGCGAGAACCCATCGATTACTCGCGACGTATCCGGTGAAGGCGTGCAGCAAGCACTACTAAAGATTCTTGAAGGTACTACCGCTTCAGTTCCACCACAGGGTGGACGTAAGCATCCGCATCAAGAATTCATTCAAATTGATACCAGCAACGTTTTGTTTATTGTTGGTGGCGCATTTGCTGGTCTTGATCAAATCATTCGCCAGCGCGTTGGCAAGAAGGCTCTTGGTTTCACTGCAAACATCGAGCAAGAAGAAGTAAACGAACAAGACATCTTCTCGCAGGTAATGCCA
Source organism: Candidatus Nanopelagicales bacterium (assembly GCA_044239795.1). Lineage (GTDB taxonomy): Bacteria > Actinomycetota > Actinomycetes > S36-B12 > UBA5976 > UBA5976. Next base: position 2,254 of record JBIIAS010000046.1, read on the forward strand.
GAAGACATGTTGAAGTTTGGAATGATTCCAGAATTCATCGGACGTCTTCCAGTTTTCACTTCAGTTGCCCAGCTAGATCGTGAAGCTTTAGTTGCAGTATTGACTGAGCCAAAGAATGCTCTAGTTCGTCAGTACCAAAAACTATTTGATCTTGATGGCGTAGAACTTGAGTTCACTCCAGATGCACTTGAAGCTGTTGCCGAACAGGCAATTCTTCGCGGAACTGGCGCTCGTGGACTTCGCGCAATCATGGAAGAAGTTTTGCTATCGGTTATGTACGACGTACCTAGCCGAGAAGACATTGCTCGCGTAGTAATCAACAAGGAAGTTGTTGGCAAGCACGTTAATCCAACACTGGTTCCGCGTGAAGCACCGGCTGCAAAGCGAATTCCAAAGGAAAAAACCGCTTAACGAATTAACTTTCGCTAGTTGGCGCGAGCTCGATCTCCAAGGAGATTGGGCTCGCGCTTTCGACATATTCAAAGTCGTTCTGAACTCGACCAGCCGCCGCCAAGTCGCCAGCTACCAACTTTGCCTTCGCAATGTCGTCTGCAGATGCATTAATCACGGCTTTTGTGATTTCAGCCTTCATAGAAACTTTGGCTTCACTCTTTGATTTACGAAGTTGGGACAAAATTTCAGCCGAAACAGCGAGCAATGAAACATCACCGTTAAATGCTCGCAAGGATTCTGAAGTTGGCCAGCTTGATGTATGCACTGATTCGTCATGCGTCCAAGACCAAACTTCTTCAGTAACGAATGGCAAGAATGGTGCAAGCAGTTTGATCAAGGTTTCCAATGTGATGGTGAGAGCGGCACGTGCAGAAGCAGCGCCAGGCTCGCCGGCCAGACCGTACGAGCGGTCCTTAACCAACTCAAGATGGTCATCGGTGAATTCCCAGAAGAACTTCTCGGCTGCTTCCATTGCCTTGGTGTAGTTGAAAGCTTCAAAAGCTTTAGTTGCTTCATCAACTACATCAGCAAGGGCAGCAAGTAGCGCCTTATCGAGTGGTTCAGTTACTGCTTCAGCAGGAGCACTGCCTTGAAGCAAAACAAATTTGCTGGCATTGAGAATTTTGGTTGCAAGGCGGCGACCAATCTTCATCTGGCCAACATCAAATGCGGTGTCTGTTCCTGGACGTCCGCTGGCTGCCCAGTAACGCACACCGTCACTGCCATGCTCATCCAATAGATCTAGAGGAGTAACAACATTGCCCTTGGACTTAGACATCTTCTTGCGATCTGGATCCAGGATCCAACCCGAAATCAAAGCATGCTTCCAAGGTAGAACTTTTTCTTCTAGGTGAGCGCGGACAACGCTTCCGAACAACCAAGTACGAATGATTTCATGAGCTTGTGGTCGAACATCAAATGGCCAAACTCGGTTCCAAAGATCTTCGTCGAATCCCCAGCCACCTGCGATGTGTGGAGTTAGTGATGAGGTTGCCCAAGTGTCCATGACATCCGGGTCACCCATGAATCCATTAGGAACTCCACGCTGATCTTCGGTGTAGCCAGCTGGTGCATCTGATGATGGATCGATTGGAAGCAGAGCGGTATCAGGAACGAGCACCTTGTCCCACATTGGGTTTCCGTCAGCATCGAGGCCGTACCAAACTGGAACTGGAACGCCAAAGAAGCGCTGGCGAGAGATTAACCAGTCACCATTAAGGCCTTCAACCCAATTCTGGTAACGAACCTTCATGTGATCTGGATGCCATGTGATTTGCTGTCCGCTTGCTACTAACTCAGAGCGCAGATCAGCATCGCGACCACCGTTACGGATGTACCACTGACGAGTTGTAACGATCTCAAGTGGCTTGTCGCCCTTTTCGAAGAACTTAACTGGATGAACAATCTGACGAATCTCGCCTTCGAGGTCGCCAGATTCCCGAAGAAGTTCAGCAATCTTTTCTTTGGCTGAATGTGCAGTTAATCCAGCAAGTGCGGCATAAGCGTTCTTGCCGAGATCTGATTTAATCCATTCTGGAACTTCAGTAATGACACGTCCGTCCCAACCAATGATTGGGCGGGTTGGCAATTGCAGTTCGCGCCACCAAGTTACGTCAGTGGTGTCACCAAAAGTACAAATCATTGCAATGCCGGATCCCTTTTCAGGATCGGCAAGTGTGTGTGCGAGCACCGGAACTTCAACACCAAAAATAGGTGAAGTAACAGTTGTTCCAAACAGCGGCTGGTAACGCTCATCATCTGGATGGGCTACCAAAGCAACACAAGCAGGAATTAGTTCAGGTCGAGTTGTCTCAATGAATAGCGGATTGCCATCTGGCTTATGGAACGAGATGCGATGGTAAGCGCCTGGACGTTCGCGATCTTCTAATTCAGCTTGGGCAACTGCAGTGCGGAACGTTACATCCCAAAGGGTTGGTGCTTCGCTTTGGTATGCCTCACCACGGGAAAGATTGTTCAAGAACATACGCTGTGACACGGCACGGGCACGGGAATCAATGGTTTGGTAGGTCAAGTTCCAATCAACGCTGGTACCAAGTCGACGCCACAGCTCTTCGAAGGCTTTTTCATCTTCAACGGTTAACTGTTCACACAACTCAACAAAGTTACGCCGAGAGATTGCGATCTGGTCTTTACCTGGCTCAGCAGGTGGCTGGAAGTTTGCATCGTAAGGAAGTGAAGGGTCGCAGCGAACGCCGAAGTAGTTTTGCACTCGTCGCTCAGTTGGAAGGCCATTGTCATCCCAGCCCATTGGGTAGAAGACTGACTTGCCATTCATTCTTTGGTAGCGCGCTACGCAGTCAATATGTGTGTAGGAAAAAACATGGCCTACGTGCAGGGATCCACTGACAGTTGGCGGGGGAGTATCGATACTGAAAACATTTTCGCGGGTAGCGTTGCGATCAAATGAATAGGTTCCAGCCTTGTCCCAGGTCTGCATCCATTTGGATTCCAAACCGTCAAGTGTTGGCTTTTCAGGCATTCGTTGCGCGCTCATGATCCCTAATCCTAGACAATTAAACACACTTAGACTTAATTCATGACTTCGACTGAAAATCAAGAACTTGCCCGAGTTGAGGACGTCCTAGAATCGCGCTGGCCAGAAACCAAAATTGAACCAAGTCTGGATCGAATTAGCCATTTGATGACCCTTTTGGGTGACCCACAATTTGCTTACCCGGTAATCCATATCACCGGCACAAACGGCAAGACCTCGACAGCTCGAATGATTGAATCCTTGTTGCGATCCATGGGTCTGCGCACAGGTTTGGTAACTAGCCCACACTTACATCAAGTGACTGAGCGCATTCGCTTAAGCGGTGAACCAATTCCAGCTGAAAAGTTTGTTGAGATTTACGACGAGCTTGAGCCTTACCTAGCAATCGTTGACAGCGAGAGTTTGGCAAACGGTGGACCTGCCATGTCGTACTTTGAAGTACTAACGGGCATGGCATTTGCAGCTTTCGCAGATGCACCGGTCGACGTAGCAGTTGTTGAAGTTGGAATGGGTGGCACTTGGGATGCAACCAACGTAGTCGCACCTCAAGTAAGCGTGGTTACTCCAATCGGAATGGATCATGCTGATTACCTTGGCGATACGGTTGAAAAAATCGCGGCAGAGAAATCTGGAATCATCAAGTCTGGATCAATTGCAGTTCTTTCATATCAAAGTCCAGGACCTGCAGAGGTGTTGCTAGCGCGAGCTGCCACTGTCGATGCAATGGTTGCCAGACAAGGTGTTGAATTCTCAGTTCGCGATCGCGCATTAGCTATTGGCGGTCAAGTTTTTAACCTTGATGGACTAAACGGTTCGTATGAAGAAATTCTCATGCCACTTTTTGGTGCACATCAAGCGGCAAACGCTTCAGTAGCTTTGGCTGCGGTTGAAGCTTTCTTTGGCGGAACTCTGACTTTGGACATTGATGCAGTTCGTGAAGGATTCGGATCTGTTACTTCGCCAGGTCGACTAGAAGTAGTGCGACGAAGCCCAACGGTCATTGTTGACGCTGCACACAATCCACATGGCGCTGCTGTGTTAGCAACTGCGCTTGAAGAGTCATTTACTTTTGATCAAGTAATCGGCGTGATTTCAGTTATGGCAGATAAAGATGTGATTGGCGTGCTGCAAGCACTAGAACCAGTCATGACCGATGTAGTTGTGACTTGGAATGGAGCGCAGCGAGCAATGCTGGCACCTGAGATTGCCGAATTAGCAATTCAAGTATTTGGTGAAGATCGAGTTCATGTTGAATCGAATCTGACAAGTGCAATCGATCGTGCGATCGCAATGGCAGATGACGCTGGAATGAATGGCATCGGTGTTGTAGTAACTGGTTCAGTCGTCACGGCAGCAGCGGCACGCTTAATTATGGGTAAGACCAATACCTAGTGGAGATGAGAATCAAATGAAGGTAATGGGCAGCGCAATCTTGTTCTTCGAAGCGATTGTTTTAGGACTATCAATTCCAGTTTCAATTGTTGTTTATGACCTTGATAGGACCCTGGCACTTTGGGCCACATTCCTATTGATGGTTTTGTGTATCTTGGCCGTGGGTGGAGTAAGGCACGATAAAAGAGCTGCGATTACTACCGGAATCGTGGTTCAAGCGATCATTATTGGAGTTGGAATTTTTGTCCGGCCGCTGCTTTTCCCAGGGATTTTATTCCTTTTGATTTGGGGATTGGCCTATGTGATGAATAACAAAGTTGACGAGGCAAAGGCAGCCCGAGAAACCCTTTAAGATTAAGAACATGTCTGAACGTACCCTTGTCCTTGTAAAGCCTGATGGCGTCGAACGCGGTCTAATTGGCGAAGTAATCTCTCGCATTGAGCGCAAAGGCTTCAAAATTGTTGCCTTAGAAATGCGCACGCTAGAGCGCTCAATTGCCGAAACTCACTATGCCGAGCACGTCGATAAGCCTTTCTTCAAAGACTTGGTTGATTTCATTAGCGGTGGTCCACTGGTTGCAGCCGTAATTGAAGGTAACGAAGCCATTGCTGCATGGCGAACCATGATGGGTGCAACAAATCCAGTTAACGCTGCCATGGGAACCATTCGCGGTGATCTTGCAACTGAGACACAACTAAACGTTTCGCATGGATCAGATTCACCAGAATCTGCGGCACGCGAGATCGCACTATTCTTCCCAAAACTGTAAAGGGTTAAAAATGACGGTCCAGTCTGTATTTCCGGCACTGGAACAGTTATTGCCTCGGGTGCAAAAACCTGTTCAATACGTTGGTGGCGAACTTAACGCTGTCGTAAAACCATGGGATGACACCTTAGTTCGTTGGTGTCTGATGTATCCCGATGCTTACGAAGTTGGAATTCCCAACCAAGGTGTTCAGATTTTGTACGAAGTATTAAACGAACGCCCTGACACATTGTGTGAGCGCACCTACGCAGTATGGCCTGACTTAGAAAAGTTAATGCGTGAAAACGATGTCCCACAATTCACAGTTGATGCCCATCGCCCTGTAGGTGCATTTGATGCTCTTGGTGTTTCATTTTCAACCGAACTTGGTTACACCAACATGCTTACTGCAATTGATCTAGCGGGCGTCCCGTTACATGCAGTTGATCGTGATGAAACTCATCCACTTGTTATTGCGGGTGGACACGCAGCATTCAATCCAGAAGCTATCTCAATGTTTATTGACGGCGCAGTTCTCGGCGACGGCGAGCAAGCAGTGCTTGCAATCACCGACATCATTGCCGCATTCAAGAACGAAGGTAGCCCTGGCGGACGCGACGAATTGTTGATGCGTCTGGCAAAGTCTGGTGTGATGTATGTTCCAGCGTTTTATGACGTTGAATATTTAGAAGACGGACGTATCCGTCGCGTGTCACCAAATCGCCCAGGTGTGCCATGGCGAGTTGCAAAGCACACCGTCATGGATCTAGATGAATGGCCATACCCAAAGGCACCGCTTGTTCCAATTGCCGAGAGTGTTCACGAACGCATGAGCGTGGAAATTTTCCGCGGCTGCACTCGTGGTTGTCGCTTCTGCCAAGCTGGCATGATTACGCGTCCAGTTCGCGAGCGCTCGATGACCACCATTGCCGACATGGTTGCAAATGGCTTGGAAAAGACCGGTTATGAAGAGATTGGCTTACTTTCCTTGTCCAGCGCGGACCACTCGGAAATTGCCGAGATCGCAAAAGGATTAGCAGACCGATACGAGGATTCCCAGACTTCGCTTTCACTGCCAAGCACTCGTGTCGATGCCTTCAATATCGACTTAGCAAATGAGCTTTCTCGAAATGGTCGCCGTAGCGGATTAACTTTTGCGCCCGAAGGTGGCAGCGAACGAATTCGCAAGGTGATTAACAAGATGGTTACTGAAGAGGATTTAATCCGCACAGTAACAGCTGCGTATGCATCCGGTTGGCGCCAAGTGAAGCTGTACTTCATGTGTGGATTGCCAACTGAAGAAGATGAAGATGTATTGCAGATTGCTCGTCTTGCCCACGAAGTTATTAAGGCAGGTCGCGAAGCATCTGGCCGTAAAGACATTCGTTGCACAGTTTCCATTGGTGGATTCGTACCAAAACCGCACACTCCATTCCAGTGGGCTGCGCAGCTTGATCACGAAACAACAGATTCACGACTATACAAATTGCGTGATGCAATTCGCCAAGATCGGGAATTCGGAAAATCAATTGGCGTTCGCTACCACGATGGCAAGCCAGGCGTTGTTGAAGGCTTGCTTTCCCGCGGCGATCGACGTGTTGGAAAAGTGATTGAACAGGTTTGGCGTGATGGTCAACGTTTCGATGGTTGGAGCGAACACTTCTCATACGACAAATGGATGGCTGCGGCTGAAATTGCATTTGCTGATGAACCAGTAGACGTTAATTGGTACACCATTCGTGAGCGCGACTTATCTGAAGTTCTGGCTTGGGATCATTTAG
>JBIIAS010000047.1:0-8961 GCA_044239795.1 Candidatus Nanopelagicales bacterium
ACAGTCATTAAGTTATTGCCTCGATGCGGATAGAAATAGTTCCAATGTTGCATTCTTTCCTTGCGGATCCCGCGGAACTAGGTCTGTCCTTGGGCAAATGGCAACCTTCTAAGGATAGGCACCCACTTATGCTGGGTCAAAACCGATATGCCCTATTTCAATGGGTTTAGTGACCCGCGCTGGCCCAGGTGGTGCCAATTCCAGTGGAAACTTCCATCGGGACGGATAAATCCCCTACGGCGCCCATATTTTCAACAACTATCTGAGTAACTTTTTCAAGTTCACCCTTTGCCACTTCTACTACCAATTCATCGTGAACCTGCAGCAGCAGCCTGGACTTAACGCCCGCTGCCTTCAAAGCAACATCAACCTTCAGCATTGCGACCTTTACTAAATCTGCGGCCGAACCTTGAATTGGAGCATTAAGTGCCATGCGCTCAGCCATATCTCGTAACTGTCGGTTGTCACTGTTCAAATCTGGAAGGTAGCGCCGACGTCCCATGATTGATTCGGTGTAACCAAGCTTTCGAGCTTCAATAACAACGTTGGCCAGGTAATCACGCACGCCGCCAAATCTTTCGAAGTAAGTATTCATTAAAGACTTAGCTTGATCGTTGCCGATACTCAATTGCTGCGCCAAACCGTAAGCCGAAAGTCCATAGGCCAAGCCGTATGACATTGCTTTAATTTGTCGTCTCATGTCAGCATCAACTTTTTCTGGTGGAACGCCAAACACTTGAGAACCAACTGTGGTGTGTAAATCTTCACCAGTTTTTAATGCCGCAATTAATCCTGGATCATTTGAAAGATGTGCCATTACGCGTAGTTCAATCTGACTGTAGTCAGCTGTCAACAGAGTTTCGAATCCCTTACCAACAACAAACGTGCCGCGAATTGCAAAGCCTTCATTGGTGCGAATCGGAATGTTTTGCAGATTTGGCTCAGTACTCGAAAGCCGTCCGGTCGCAGCAACCATTTGATTGAAGCTGGTGTGGATCCGATCATCATCCTGAACTGCGGCTAGCAGCCCTGTGACAGTTTGTTTTAACTTGATAACTTCGCGATACCTAAGTAGCGCAGTGAGTAATTCATCATCTGGAAACTTAGCTAACAGGCCAAGCAAGGACTCAGCGTCAGTGGTGTATCCAGTTTTTATTTTTTTTGTCTTTGGCAGCCCGCGCTCTTCAAAGAGGACTTCCTGGAGTTGCTTGGGAGAACCTAAATTAAATTCGTGACCGACCGAATCGTGCGCCTGCTTTACAGCTTGCGCGGCATCAGCATCAAAACTACTTTCTAGTTTCTTAAGTGCCTTAATGTCGACTGCAATGCCATGCGCTTCCATTTCGGCGAGCAGTGGAACCAATGGCATTTCGACATCGTTGAATAAGCCGTCGCTACCACGGCTCTTTAATTCGACCTTAAGGAATTCACTTAGATCCAAGGTTGCTCGCGCGGCTTTCGCTAATGAATCTCCGGAAACTTCAAGCGAAGCATCGAGAGACAGTTGCGCGCTTTGGGCGGTTGAGTCCGTCTCAAGGGATTTGCCTAAGTAACGCATCACCAAATCAGATAACTCAAAGTTTCTTCCGCCTGGCGATACAAGATATGAGGCAATAGCGGTGTCGAACACAACGGAATTAAGCGGAGTTCCCATTTTCTTGAAGGCCAACATTGGACCTTTAGCATCATGCAGGATCTTTTCTGCTGAACCAGCTAGCCACTTGGAAAGTGTTTCGCCACCATCCGTTGGTGTGCACCAAATAGATTCTCCAGCGCTGTTAACAAAAGCAATTGCTTCAACTAGTCCAGTACCACTTCCCCAGTGTCCAGATGTTGACAGCGCGACTGGACCAGCAGCGGCCTTGAGCCATTTTCCAAGTTCAGTCTCAGAAACTTTTCTAGTTATGACTTCGAAACCTTCGCTTGCAGCGTCATTTGCGCTCGCGGTGGACTTGGCGGCAGAGACATCGTTACCAGATTCAGAACTCGACTTAGCTTTACCCGAACCACTGGACTTAGCTACTGGTGCTTCAGCTGGTGACTGGCTACTACTCGGCCAGGCTGCAAACAACCTAGGTCGAAGCGCCGAGAATTCAAGAGCATCCAGCGTGGCATGCACAACGCTGGCGTCATACTCTCGCTTTGCATAACTTTCAATCGCCTTATCTACTGGAGCATCTTCAACAAGGCGATTAAGTTCGTAATTAAGTTTGACTTGATCCAGATTGGCGCGAAGCGCTTCGCCTACTTTGCCGCCAATAGAATCAGCAACTGCCAAAATCTTTTCCAGCTCACCGTATTCTGCAATCCACTTCGCTGCAGTCTTTGGGCCAACGCCAGGAACACCAGGTAAGTTGTCGCTACTTTCACCTACCAGTGCAGCTAGCGAGCGGTACTGCTTCGGTGTAACCCCATATTTTTCAAATACTGCTTCCGGAGTCATTTGTACTAGGTCGGACATGCCTTTTCGTGGATAAAGAATTGTCACACGATCATCAATTAACTGGAACGAGTCACGATCTCCGCTGACGATTCTGACTGGGAAGTCGCAACTCTTTGCCAAGGTGGCCAAGATGTCATCGGCTTCAAATCCGTCTGCGGTGACCACAGAAATGTTCAAGGATTCCAGGACTTGCTTGATGAGTTCAACCTGGCCTTTAAATTCTGGTGGCGACTTGGCTCGAGTGGCTTTGTAATCAGGATATCTTTCGCTTCGGAAGGTCTGCCGCGATATATCAAAGGCAACTACTAGATGTGTTGGCTTTTGATCCTTAAGAACATTGACCAGCATCGATACAAAGCCGTAGACCGCGTTGGTGTGTTGTCCTGAACTGGTGGCGAAGTTTTCAACTGGCAACCCATGAAATGCCCGATAGGCAAGCGAGTGGCCGTCCAAGATGAGAAACTTAGATGTATCAGCCACGTATTGATCCTAGAGGGGTACCCATGAGCTCGAGCCAAGAGAACCATGCAAGTGAAGTCGCAATCGGAGCCATGGCCGAAAGAATGGGCATTACTGTGAGTTTTGCAACGGCAGCCAAGGTAGTTGGCCACATGCCGGTCGAAGGTAATACTCAGCCGTTTGGATTGCTTAACGGTGGCGCTTCGATGGCACTGGCCGAAACTCTGGGTTCGGTTGGGGCGCACTTGCACGCTGGGCCTAACCGCAGCGTGGTTGGCATCGACATAAATGGCACCCACCATCGCAGTGCGACAAGTGGTCAAGTTACTGGAACTGCAACCCCAATCAGTTTGGGACGCACTATTGCGGTTTACGAAATTGTCATCACTGATGAAAGAGATAAGCGAATCTGTACTGCACGCTTAACTTGCCTACTTCGTGATCTTGCATAGATCCATGTCTTGATAGTTTTCATGAGAGGGTAAGTCCATGTTTATTGGGTCAGGCACGGTCATCAACATTATTGCAGTTTTGCTAGGTTCCGCACTTGGTGTTTTCATTGCACACCGGTTGAACCAAGGAATTCGTGACGTTGTAACAGACGGTTTAGGGCTAGTAACAGGCATGATTGCAGTTTTGACCTGCGCCTCAATTACCAATCCTCTGCTTAGCGAAACTCTAGGCAGTGGTTGGCCCGTACTGATTGTTCTTGCAAGTATCGTGGTTGGCGGAATGCTCGGCACTGCAATGCAGATTGAAGAACGTCTAGAGAGTGCTGGAGATCGCCTCAAAGTAAGATTCTCCAATGATGGCTCTACCAAGTTTACAGAAGGCTTCGTTGCTGCCTCTCTCCTGTTCTGTGTTGGCGCAATGTCGGTTCTTGGACCAATCACAGATGGTCTCGGCGGTGGCAATGAGATTCTCGTTCTTAAGTCGACACTGGACTTCTTTGCAGCCATAGCATTTGCTTCGGTTTTTGGTTGGGGCGTTGCAGCATCTGCGCTTACGATCTTGGTGTTCCAAGGAAGCTTGACCGCCCTGGGTTATGCGCTTGGGAACTTTATGTCCGAAGTTCAAGTCTTGATGTTGACCGCAACTGGCGGGTTATTGATTCTTGGTATTTCATTGCGATTGTTGAACATTCGCCAAATTCCAGTTGGCAACATGTTGCCTGCTTTGGTTATCGCTCCGCTACTTGTGGCTATCGTTGCTTAATTGATTTCAGGCAAAAAAGAACCCCGCTAATGCGGGGTTCTTTTTTTGGAAGTTATTAACCGCCTAGGTAAGCCTGTGCGATCGCTGGATCGTCAGCAAGCTTAGATCCATCACCCTCAAGCTTTAGGTGTCCTGATTCAAGAACGTAGGCGTAGTCTGCGATACGAAGCGCAGCCAAAGCGTTCTGTTCCACCAAAAGGATGGTTACACCGGACTTGCGAATCTCTTCGATGGTTTCAAAGATTAGATCCACTAGTACTGGTGCTAGACCCATAGACGGCTCATCCAGAATAAGTAGCTTTGGATTACCCATAAGAGCGCGACCAACGGCAAGCATCTGCTGCTCACCACCGGACATAGTTCCGGCCTTCTGGTTAATACGTTCTTGTAGGCGTGGGAACAGCTCTAGGACATGTGCACGAGTTTCCTTAACTCCAGCCGCATCTTTACGCAAGAAAGCACCCAGATCCAGGTTCTCGTCAACAGTCATCTTCGGGAAGATGCGACGACCTTCTGGTGAGTGACAAATTCCCTTAGCCACAATCTCGTGTCCGGCGATTCCATCTATCTTTTCGCCAAGAAATTCTATGCTTCCAGTTTTTGGCTTCAGCAAACCGCTAACTGTGCGAAGAGTTGTTGACTTACCGGCACCGTTGGAACCAATAAGCGAAACGATTTCACCTTCACGAACCTCAAGAGTCAAGCCCTTAACCGCTGTGATAGCGCCATAGCCAACTGTTAGGTCATTGATCTTGAGCATTGCAGGAGTATCTAAACGTGCCATTACTTGCTCGCCTCCGATCCGCTCTTGCCTAAGTAGGCTTCGATTACTCGTGGGTTTGACTTGATTTCAGCAGGAGTTCCTTCAGCGATTTTCTGCCCTTGGTCCAAAACTGTGATTCGTTCTGACACCTGCATAACAACGCTCATGTCATGTTCGATCAGAAGAATACTGATTCCCTTATCAGCCTTTAACTTGCGGACGAATTCCACAAATGCAGCTGACTCGTTTGGATTCATACCTGCGGTTGGCTCATCAAGTAGCAAAACACTTGGACGTAATGCCAGTGCACGAGCTACCTCAAGGCGACGCTGGTCACCATATGACAAGTTACGAGCGTACTCGTTTGTCACGCCGCCAATTCCAACATAATCAAGAAGTTCTTGTGCAAAGCGTCGAGCTTCCGCTTCCTCAGCTTTTTGTGCCTTAGTGCGGAAAATCGTTGCGAACACACCTGCATGCATCTTTGAGTGCATGGCTACCATGACATTTTCCTGAGCAGTCATCAGACCGAACAAGCGAATGTTCTGGAAGGTTCTAGCCAAACCACCCGAAGCGATTTCATGAACTGGATCCCCAGTGATTTCGACGTTATCGAAAATCACTGCGCCACTAGTTGGTTTGTATAAACCAGTTAGCACGTTGAAGAACGTTGTCTTACCAGCACCGTTTGGCCCAATCAGAGAAACGATTGACCCTTCCGGAATGTTGAAGGACACATCGTCAACAGCTACTAAACCGCCGAACTCAACGCGAATATCTTGAGCATCTAAAACTGCTCTGCCATCAAGACCCATAGTTAGCTGCGCCCAATCTTTGTCTCGTCGGTTACTTTTTCAACATCTTCTAATTTCTCTTCGTTCATTACCATCTGAATTCGCGCTTCCGGAATAAATCCTTCGCGACGGAACAGCATCATAAGAACTAGAAGAAGTCCAAAGAGTAAGAACTGGTAAGACGGGAAGTTGATGTCGGTACCGAATGTGTTGTTAACCAAGTTACCAACTTGAATCAATCCGATTGAGTTGATCCAAGCCAGCACTACTGCGCCAACTACAACACCCCAAACGTTACCCATACCGCCCAAAACCACCATCGCCAGGATGATAATCGAGATTACGAAGTTGAAGCGGTCTGCGTAAACACCGCCAACCAAAATCGCGAAGCCCACGCCGCCAATACCGCCGCCGACAGCGCCGATTGCGTATGAGGCGAACTTGGTGCGCCATAGCGGAACACCCATCATGCTCGCAGCTAATTCATCTTCACGAATTGCTAACCAGGCACGTCCTAGACGACCGTCACGAAGGCGAATTGAGAAGAAAATCATCGCTCCAGCCATTACCGAAACCATCAAGAACTTCTCAGGAATAGCAAACGTGCCAATTACGTAACCAAATAGATTTACGTCATCAAGACCACCGATACCTTGCGAACCGTTGGTTACGTTTGCACCGCCGATGTCTGCACCATTGATCATGAACTGCGGAATGATTTCTCCAAAGCCAAGGGTTACCAAAGCTAAGTAGTCACTCTTCAGGCGAAGTGTTGGACCACCGATGATGATTCCCCAGATCGCCGTGAACACTCCACCGAGAATCAGAACGAGGAACACATGGAAGTGAATACCGAATTCGAAGCCTTCGCGTGGATTTCCAAAGAAGTTCAAAGAAATGCCACTGAAGAACGGTGACATTAACCAACCGGCTACATAACCACCAAGGGCCCAGAAAGCTACATAACCTAGGTCAAGTAAGCCTGCATAACCCACGATGATGTTCAACCCAAGGGCCATCAAGATCCAAATCATGATCTCGGCCATTGAGGTTAGTGAGAACCAGTTATTAAAGAAGGTCTGAATGCCACGCGGTGCCTCAGGCAAAATGAACTTATTCAAGATAAAGAAGAACGCAACCACTCCAGTGAACCCAAGGGCCCACTTTTTGTTACTAGATGCAGCGATATGCGCTGGAGCTGTGTTTGACATGTCAGACCTTCTCTTGTGCTGTCTCGCCCAATAATCCACCAGGACGGTAGACCATTAGAAGAATAAGGATTGTAAAGACCATGGTTTGTGACCAGCGCTGGCCAGGACCAATGGCTAGACCGTCGTTGTAACTCTGGATCAAACCAATGATGATGCCTCCAAGAACTGCACCATAAAGATTTCCTACACCACCTAGAACTGCGGAAGTAAATGCAATCAGGCCAAGCTGGAAACCTAGGTTGTATGCGACCGTTCCGGTCGTTTGGGCCCACATAATTCCGGCAGCACCAGCAGCCGCACCCGCGATTGCAAATGTGAAGGTAATTGTCTTGTTAACGTCGATGCCCATCAAACGGGAGGCATCTTTGTCCTGCGCTGTTGCGCGCATTGCGCGACCACGCTTGGTCTTGTTAACGATGAATGCAAGGACTATCAATAGTGGGATTGTGATTGCAAAGATAATTATGGTCTTGAAGGCAATGACTACACCGGCAAGTTCGAAGCTAGTTGAAGGTAAAACAGTGTTTACGTTAACTGGGTTGGAACCAATCCACTTAAGACCTACCCACTGCAGTACGAATGACATACCAACGGCAGTAATAAGTGGCGCAAGCTTTGGTGCATTTCGTAGTCTGCGATACGCCAAACGTTCAATCGAAGTATTCACGATAGCGCCGAAAATCATTGTCAAAAGGAGAACCAAAAGCAATAATGCGTAGTTAGTTGCGCTTGGACTTTGTGCGCCGAGGAACTCAGTAAGTACTGCAAAACTAAAAACCGCACCAAGCATGAACAAGTCACCATGTGCGAAGTTGATTAGTTCAATGATTCCATAAACCAATGTGTAGCCAAGGGCAATGAGCGCGTAGAGCAAGCCGTTGTTCAAACCGTTAACAGTTACCTGAGCAAACTGTCGTGGGTCGTTGGTTAGATTGAGCCCTAACCAATACACGGCAACACCGATAATGAAAATCGATGAGACCCTAATAAGTATTGCGCTAGGCGTTACTTTCTTCTTGCGAGCTACGCCGGATGCAACCGTAGTCATCTGCGGTTTCTCCTTCAATTAAGACACCGAATTAGGTGCTCGGAAATTTCTATTAACTTAACACGATATTTTTGAAAAATTTAGGAATTGGGCGGGATTGGTAAACCAATCCCGCCCAAACCATTTGTCCAGTTAAGGACGATTAATTACTTGATATCAAGTGTCTTGATATCGGTTTCTACGCCACCAGTCATCTGCTGAAGAGTCATTGTGACGGTATCTACGTCACCTGTCTCTGTGCTTAGGCAGAAGCCCATGCCAGAGATTGATTCTTCTGCGGTTAGACATAGAGGATCACCAGCGAATACTGCATCAATAGCGCCCTGACGGGTACCATCTGATGCTGCAATTGCCTTAAGGATGATCTGCATAGCCACGCCACCGTATACCGCGTATGAGCTGTTTGGCTCATTGCCGTACTTGGCCTTGTAGTCTTCGATGAACTTAGCTGGAGCGCCGCCACCCTTGATGATGCCATCAAGTGACTTACCTGCGAATGTCATCCATAGGCCTTCAGCCTCTGGCATTTCACGAAGTGTTGGGTAACCGGAGAAACCATCTGGTGCCATTGATAGGAACGCAGTGTTGTCGCCAAGAACAGTTGTCTTGTCCTTAACTAGCTGTACACCGTTGTTATCGAAAATTCCACCATAGTAAACGGCTGTTGCGCCAGATGCCTTGATCTTTTCGAATGTTGCTGTGTAACCCTGGGTCTGCTTTACGTCCCATGATTCACGAACTACAGTGCCACCAAGCTTTTCGAACTCGATCTGTACTGCGTCAGCAATACCGATTCCGTAAGCCTGTGTATCGTCCATAACTGCAAGAGTCTTAACGCCCTGTTCGTTGAACAAGAACTGTGCTGCAGCTGTTCCCTGGAAACCGTCGTGTGCGATTACGCGAGCGTAGTTACGAGCACCGGATGGGTAGTAAAGACCTGGTTCGCCCTTATCCCATTCAACAGTTAGACCTGGGTAGGTGTTTGCATGGGAGACCATAAGCATGCCAGCCTGGTTTAGAACTGGGAT
>JBIIAS010000048.1:0-8895 GCA_044239795.1 Candidatus Nanopelagicales bacterium
ACGGCGCGATTGTGATGACTCAGACTGAAGCAACTGACATCGAAGTTGTTGATGGTCAGATTGTTAGCGTTACAACTTCAGCTGGAAAAGTAAAAACCAAAACTGTTATCAACTGTGCTGGTGCTTGGTCACCAACAATTGGCGCCATGGTTGGTTTAGAAATTCCAGTACAACCACTTCGTCGTGAACTGTTGATTACTGAACCTTTGACAGCGGACTTTGATGATGTACCAAAAGATATGCCGTTCACAATTGATTACTCAACTTCGCTGTATTGGCACCGCGAAGGCAATGCAATGCTTATGGGTTTCTCGGATAAGACTGTTGATTACTCTTGGGACATTCGTCGCGATCCAAACTTCCTAGAAAAGATCGGCGAGCTAGCCGATGTTCGCGCACCACGTCTACTTGAACTTGGCGCAGCAAGCGGCTGGGCCGGCTTCTATGACGTAGCACCGGACCACAACGCAATCATGGGTGAGTGGGAAGGCGTTTCACGATTCCTGTACGCAACTGGATTTAGTGGCCACGGTTTCTTGCAAGGACCAGCAATTGGTGAAATCTTGCGCGACATGTACTTGGGTAAGACGCCATTTGTAGATATCTCACCCTTGAGTAATGATCGATTCTCTTCAGGCGGGGAATTGCGCCCAGAAAAGAACATCGTCTAAATCTCATGTCAGCTTTGAGCCAATGGTTAAAGCCATCACGGACCGTACCCACAACTTCGTGGAGTGCATCAGGTTCAATGTGGAAAGCGCGCCCAAGCTCGTTACTTTTCATGATTGGTGGAAACTGGCTCTACGGAACTGGCGAAGCACTCTTGATCACAGCTGACATAGGGCAAACGCCAGGAACAGTTTTGGCGCAAGGGATCCAGAATCTCACTGGTGACTCCATTGGTTGGACCAGCTTCTATATTTCAGTCGGTGTTATGTTGCTCTGGATTCCGTTGCGACTGAAGGTTGGAATAGGTACGGTTTTTAACATCATCTTGGTTTCAGTAGCAATTGATGTAATGACGCCACTTATGCCAAACCCAGAAAACTATGGACTTGCAGTGTTTCAAGTCTTGCTTGGGATATTTGTTATTGCACTTGGTAGTGCGTTTTACATTCCAAGTAATTTGGGCCCAGGCCCACGGGACGGCCTCATGACTGGGTTACATTTCCGTACTGGAATTCCAGTTGGCCGAGTTCGATTTGGCATTGAGGCTGTTCTGTTGGTTAGTGGATGGCTACTCGGTGGTTCGGTTGGATTGGGAACTGTTTTAGTTACAGTTTTGATTGGCGAAGTAGTTGCTATTTTGTTCGGTGTCGTTGGAAGAGTTTCTCCACCAAAAAGCATTGCGACGAAGATAGATCAGTGAACCTAGTCAACTGGCTGCGGCCTGCGCGAACTGTCCCACAAACTTCTTGGTCTGCCGGAGAATCAAATTGGAAGGTAAATCCAAAAACCTTTTTTGTTTTAGTTTTAGGCCTATGGCTTTTTGGATCGGGTGAGGCAGCCTTAGTAGCTGCTGGCTTAGGGCAATCTCCATGGACAGTGCTAGCAGTAGGTGTTTCAAAGCAAGCGGCAATTTCAATCGGCTGGTCTTACTTTTGGATTTCTGCCGTGGTTTTGTTGCTCTGGATTCCACTTAGACAAAAACCTGGAATCGGAACATTTGTGAACATAGTTGTGATTGCAACTTCACTACAAGTAATGATTTCGGTATTTCCAAATCCAGATCGACTCTCGCTTCAGATCGGCCAAGTTTTATTTGGAATCTTGCTGGTAGGCGCTGGAAGTGGCTTGTACATAACTTGCAATTTAGGAACGGGTACTCGTGACGGCTTAATGACTGGCCTACATGCTCGAACTGGAGTTAGTGTCGGCAGCGCAAGGACCGGTATTGAAGTTTCGGTAGTTGCCCTAGGTTGGCTCTTGGGTGGAGTTGTTGGAATTGGCACACTTTTGTTTGCTCTACTAATTGGGCAAAGTGTGGCGCTTGCCTTTGGCATGGTTGAGCGAATTAGCCCAAAGAAATCGAGCTAAACCGTTTCGTATTCCGGCAATGGCTCATGTTCTTTTTGCTCTCTAGCTCGTTGCGCCACGATGATTCCTATCAACATGATTACGCCACCTAGTATCTGAACTACAACAAAGATTTCGCCAAGAACGATCCAAGCAGCAATTGCGGCAATTGGGGGTTCGGTCATGCCCATGATGCTTGCGCCTGGACCACCAATGTGCCGAATTGAATTGATTACTAAAACGTATGGCGCCAAAGTTCCGATCAAAACCATAAACACAAAGAATGGCCAAATCGGATAAACATCAGTTCCGCCTTCAAATGGAGTCACCTGCGCTTGAAGTGACTCCCACGGGAAACTTCCCCAAGGTCGAAGTACTGCGAAGAAAATCGAAGCAAAGATAAATGCCCACATAAGTAATGAGACTGGATCGCGACCTTGACTTGCTTTGTCACCGAGCAAGTACATGAACACCAACGTTGTCATCGAAGCTACCGCGAAAAGTACACCGACTTTGTCTAGCGTGAAGCCATTCCAAACCTGAGCGACAAGTGCTAAACCAACCACCGCAAGCGCAAGCCCTAGCCAAACTGTGTTTCTTACGGATACGTGCATAACAAAGCGCGCATAAAGCACTACGAAGATTGGCGCCATGAATTCGATTAGCAAGCTGATCGTAATTGGCATGCGAGAAATAGATTCAAAGTAGAACCATTGACACATGGCAACGCCAATAATTCCGTAGCCAGCTAGCAGCAAGGCTTCTTTTGGTTTAATTCTAAATGCTTTTCGATTTGTTAGGGCCACAAAAATTGTGAGAATTATTGCCGTTCCAGTTCCACGGAATTGTGAAACCCGTAACGGATCGCCGATTTCCAGCAGAACTACTTTGGATACTGTGCCGTTTATGGCCCAACAGGTAGCCGCCGCCAAGTAGAGGGAATAGCCCAACTTGGCATTCTTCTCGTGGGCCTTTTTGTGCTTAGACATTGTTAAGGAAACCTGGAATTTAACTCTCTGAATGGTGGTTGATCTAGAAAATTTGAACTCATTAAGACCCTAGCAGGTCGATTACCTTGATTTTCAAAGGAAAACGGACCCAAACCAATACGAGAAATAGGGAAATATGTTCACCTTGCGTTCACCTTGAGGAAAGTGTCAGTTTGCCATCCTTGAATACTTTGGCGACAGAGAGAAGTTCTCCTACCGAAAGGAATAAGGCAAATGCCTCGTTTTAACCTGAAAGTAGCTGCAGTAGTAATCCCAGCTGCACTACTTCTAGCCGCATGTGGCGGCACCAATGCAGACTCCGAAGTCTCAGCGCCAGCGTCAGCACCAGCTGCATCTTCATCTGAAATTCGCATCGATGGCTCTTCGACCGTAGCTCCACTTGCAGCAGCAGCCGGCGAATTGTTCAGAGAAGAAAATCCAAACATCAACGTCTCCGTAGGTACTTCCGGTACCGGTGGTGGCTTCAAGAAGTTCTGTGCAGGCGAAACCGACATTTCGAATGCATCTCGTCCAATCAAGGATGAAGAAAAAGAACTATGTGCAGCAGCTGGAATTGAATTTACTGAGATTATCGTTGCCAACGACGCTCTAACTGTTGTAGTAAACAAGGAAAATGATTGGGCAACTTGCCTAACTGTTGAAGAGCTAAGCAAGATGTGGGCTCCAGAGGCTGAAGGCACAATTACCAATTGGTCACAGATCCGTGCAGGCTTCCCAGATGTAGAACTTGATCTTTATGGTGCTGGAACAGATTCCGGTACCTTCGATTACTTCACCGATGAAATTAATGGCGAAGAAGGTGCATCCCGCACTGACTACAACCCATCAGAAGATGACAACGTAACCGTACAGGGCGTTGAAGGTTCTGAAGGCGGCCTAGGTTACTTCGGTTTGTCATACTTCGAAGAGAACGCTGACAAACTAACTGCTGTTGAAATTGACGGTGGCGCAGGCTGTGTTGCACCAAATAGTGACAATGCACAGGGTGGCACATACGTTCCACTAGCTCGTCCACTATTCATCTACGTAAGCAACCAAGCAGCAGCGAAGCCAGAGGTATTCTCTTTCGTTGACTTCTTCGTCAAGAACGATGATGCAATCACTGCAAAGGCACTATTCGTCCCGTTGAGTGCTGATCAGAAGACAGCTGCTGAGACCGCAGCAGCTGGACTTAAGTAAGAAATTAAGGCAAATTCTGGCCCGGTGGGATGCTCCTGCCGGGCCAGAATTTCTTGAAGTAACCTTGACGTAGACCCATTCCGGCAGCCTAGAAAGATCCGAGTTCACGACTATGAGCCAAAGTACTGGTCCGATTAACAAAGAGGATTTTTCACTTCGTAGCTCATCGCCACGTTACGGTGAGAAAGTAATTCGCGGAACACTTTTTACTGCATCTACTTTCTCAATTTTGATCACAGTTGGAATTGTTTGGTCGCTGCTAATTCCTGCGATTGAATTTTTTCGCCAAGTTCCAATCATGGATTTCTTAACTGGAACTCGTTGGGCCCCAAGATTTAAGCCAGCTTCATTCGGTGTCGTTCCATTGATTGTTGGAACTTTATGGACAACTGGTATTGCGCTGTTAGTTGCGGTCCCATTTGGCTTAGGTTCTGCTGTATATCTTTCTGAATATGCGGGTGAAAAAACCCGCCGCCGCCTAAAGCCAGTCCTTGAGTTGCTGGCAGGTATCCCAACTGTTGTTTATGGCTTCTTTGCAATCGAGTTCGTGACTCGAGTTGTATTCAAGGACTGGATGGATTTGGATGTTGGAACTTTCAGCGTCCTATCTGCAGGACTAGTAATGGGTGTCATGATCATTCCCACCGTTGCTTCGTTATCCGAAGATGCACTTTCCGCAGTTCCACTTGCGATGCGCCAGGGATCGTTCGCTCTTGGAGCAAACAAAATGCAAACAACTTTGCGAGTGGTTTTTCCAGCAGCATTTTCGGGTATCGCAGCTGCGGTTGTCCTTGGAATTTCGCGAGCAGTTGGTGAAACCATGATTGTTGCGCTTGCTGCCGGCAATAAGCCAAACATTTCAAGCAATCCACTTGAAGGCGCGCAAACTATGACTGGTTTTATTGCAAATGCAGCGCTTGGTGATTCCCGTGTTGGTTCGCTGCAGTACGACACCTTATTTGCTGTTGGGCTTCTGCTATTCACAATGACTTTGATCATTAACTTCATAAGTATTCGCCTAGTTCGCCGATACCGAGAGGCCTACTAATGACTATTCAGGTTTCGAACTGGAATATTGAGGGCAAGAGCCATGAAAAGAACTTCAAGTCCATCATGTTCTTGGGATTACTCTGGTTAAGTCTGTTTATTGCATTCTTATTCTTGGTAGTTTTGCTAGTGACAACGGCCATGAATGGTGCCGGTCGCTATGACATGCGCCTATTCACGGAATACAACAACACCACACCAGAGGACGCAGGCGCTCGAGCTGCAATTCTGGGTTCGCTATTTGTTGTGTCAGTCACAGCATTGATGGCTATTCCTATTGGGATTGCCGCAGCAGTTTACTTAGAAGAATTTGCAGATCGAACAAAAAGAGTTAACCGAATCATTGAGTTGAACATTCAAAATCTTGCTGCGGTCCCTGCCATTATTTACGGAATGCTAGCGCTGGGCGTCCTTAATCTAATCGGATTAAAAAATAAGAACGTTGTCATTGGTGGCTCATTAGCTCTTGCCTTATTAATTTTGCCGGTAGTTATCTTGACAACTCGAGAAGCAATGCGTGCTGTCCCACAAGAGATTCGCGATGGTTCGCTAGCCCTAGGTGCAACCGAAGTTCAAACCGTAGTAAAGCAAACTTTGCCGGCTGCAATCCCTGGAATTGCGACCGGAACAATCTTGGCCGTGTCTCGGGCAATAGGTGAGGCCGCACCACTTTTGCTTCTAGGTGCGCTTGTTTTCATTACTTATGATCCAAATGGTTTGTTGGCTGGATTTACAACTATGCCGATTCAAGTGTTTGGTTGGACGAGTGCACCGCAAGAGGAATTCAAGGCGTTAGCTGCGGCAACAAGCATGTTGCTCCTTGTGATTTTGCTAAGTATGAATGCACTCGCAATTTATATTCGAAATAAGTTCGCGAAACGCTGGTAGGAGAAAACAATGACATCAGAATCCCAAGGGCTAAGCAGAAGCATGCATGTCGGTGGCTCCTCTCGCGGAGAGACCGTACATCCAATTATGGAACTGCGAAATCTCAACGTTTATTACGGTGACTTTCATGCCGTTCGTGACATTTCTCTTGATGTCGGCGCGCATCAAATTACTGCCTTCATCGGACCGTCCGGTTGCGGTAAGTCGACAGTTCTACGTTGCTTGAATCGCACTAACGATTTAGTTCCCAGTGCTCGAGTTACTGGTGGCATTGATTATCGTGGACACGATCTTTATGGTCCAACAGTTGATGCAATTGAAGTTCGTCGCAGAGTTGGCATGGTTTTCCAGAAGCCAAATCCATTCCCGAAATCAATTTTCGACAACATTGCTTACGGCCCACGAGTAACCGGAATGAAGCTAAACAAGACTGAAACCGCAGATCTTGTTGAGCACGCACTGAACAAAGCAGGTCTTTGGGCTGAGGTTAAGGACAAGCTTGATCAAAGTGGTTTTGCACTCTCCGGTGGACAGCAGCAGCGTCTTTGCATTGCCCGAGCAATTGCAACATCACCCGATATCTTGCTGATGGATGAACCATGTGCATCCCTTGATCCAATCGCAACTTCTTTAATTGAAGATCTAATGCTTGAGCTGGTAAATGATTACACCGTAGTGATTGTTACCCACAACATGCAGCAAGCCGCTCGAGTATCAGATCGCACTGCATTCTTTAGTGCAAAGGTTGACGATGCAGGACAACGATTTGGCCACTTGGTTGAAATGGATCAAACTTCAAAGATCTTTACTAACCCAAGTGATTCCCGCACTGAAGACTACATTTCAGGTCGATTCGGATAAATCGAATTAGTGTAAGTGTCTTTCGACAGAAACTACTTTCGAAAGATCAGTTACATCTCGGTGGTAAACAACCATTGATCCAGGTGTTAGTGCTGGGTCAAACGCCTTTTTAACTTCGGTTTCTAGCTTGAATGATTCAGACAAAGATTCCATCACGGTTGGCATAACCGGACGATGCGTGCATAAAGCCAATGGATTGGCTTGCGCGGCTAACTCAGTTACTCGAGCCCTAACCTTCTCCGGATGTTCCTGATGACGTTCTTCGCTAACAGTATTTTCAAGCGTGACAGCTAGGCTACGAGCCGTTGCATACGGGCCAACTGTGTCACGACAGCGTCTCGAATCTGACGAATGGATTTCGCTGATTCCATATGCAGCAAGGGCACCAACAAGTGAGTTTGCCTGCATGCGCCCAACAGCCGTTAGCGGGCGACTTGCATCTATCTCGGATAATCCGTCCGAACTCAACAGCCACTCAGCTCGCTTAACAGATTGGGTATGGCGAAGAATCATTAGTGGAGTGGTTTTCTTGGCAGTCGCTGCGGCTGAAAGCACTTCATGATCGTGTTCGTAAGTAAGTTGCTTTGCAGCTTGCTCGAAGGTTAACCAAGCGATTTCATCGACTTCGTCATTTGCAACGAATTCACCGGCTAAAAGATTCCCAATCCAGTATCTAGAATCCTTAAGCTTGCCTTCAACCTTGTATGTCTGGGTTGGTAAAGGAATTCCAAGTTGAACCGCGAAACCAGTTTCTTCTCGGACCTCGCGAACAGCTGCTGTTAATACATGCTCACCTGGATCAACTTTTCCCTTAGGAAAAGTCCAGTCGTCTCGGTAGCCGCGATGAACCAGTAAATACTCAGTACCTTTTGCGCCCGGTCTAGTGACAACTGCTCCGGCTGCAATGATTTTGTCAGTGGCTGCCAAAGAGTCCAACCTTATTCAGCAAGGTATCGATTCGTCGTGGCGTTGGAGCATCAGCAGCAGACCGTGCAACTGGATGACGATTAATCAAGAGCTCTTGGTAGTTGATAAGTGGCTCGCCATTCTCATCTTCGTGATGCCTGATCCAGTTTCCATCAGCTTGAAGATGCCAGGAAGCGGTGTTGTCTGACATTCCTAAATCAATTACTTCAACAACAGTTTCTGCATCTGCAGCGCCAAGTCGAACAAGTGCCTCAACGCGACGGTCAAGATTTCTATGCATTAAGTCAGGGGATCCGATCCAGGTTTCATGATCGCCACCATTTGCAAAGTCATAAACCCGACTATGTTCTAAGAATCTGCCTAAGACGCTTCGCACCTTAATGTTTTCTGAATATCCTGGAACCCCAGGACGAAGCGAGCAAATGCCACGCACAAAGATGTCGATCTTTACGCCTGCTTGTGACGCTCGGTAAAGCGAATCGATTATTGTTTCGTCAACAACCGAGTTGCACTTAAATCGAATGTGACCTTCTTTGCCATTCTTTACGTGCTCAATCTCTCGATTAATGCGAGCCACTAATTCAGTGCGAAGTCCCTTTGGGGCCACGATAAGCCGGTTGTATTCACCTTGGACTCCATAGCCACTTAAGTGGTTGAACAAACTAGCTACGTCGTCACCAACTTTCGGATCGGTAGTTAGCAGGCCATAATCTTCATAGTGCCGGGCGGTTTTTGGATTGTAGTTTCCAGTTCCAATGTGCACATAGCGATTAAGTTTGCCGCCATCATTTCGAACTACTAAACAAAGCTTGGCGTGAGTTTTCAAGCCAACGATTCCGTACACAACGTGCACGCCAGCTTCTTCAAGTTTTCGGGACCAGTCGATGTTGTTTTGCTCATCAAATCTGGCCTTGATTTCTACGACTGCCAAAACTTGCTTACCCATTTCAGCAGCATTGATCAGGGC
>JBIIAS010000049.1:0-8844 GCA_044239795.1 Candidatus Nanopelagicales bacterium
GTTGTATTCGATACCTTCACGACCCATTTGAGCTTTCAAGCGCTGACAGTACCCACACCATGGAGTGCTGTACATGGTTACTTTTTCACTCATAACTTCTCCGAACTCAGTTAGTAAGAATCTGTGGTCTAGCTTCGACACCACTTGATTGGTATGTCTTCACCGTACCAAGACTGGATAAGTCTAAATGCGATAGACACCGGACTTGGAAGCTTAAGAGTTTCCGCTTCACAGGCAGCACGCAATTCGTCTCGAGAAAACCATTGCACTTCTGTCATTTCCTCGTCATGCATTTCTACTTCAGTGCTGGTTGCAACTGCGCGATAGGCAAGCATTAAAGAAGCCGGGAATGGCCAAGGTTGCGATCCCATGTATTTAAGAGATTGCAGATCCACGTGAATTCCAGATTCTTCGTACACTTCTCGAATCACTGCTGCTTCACAGGACTCTCCTGCTTCAACAAATCCAGCCAAAGTTGAAAGCCAACCTTCAGGCCATTCACGGCGGCGCCCAAGCAAGATGCGTCCAGCAAGATCTTCAACCGCAACAATCATTGCCGGTTCGGTTCGGGGGTAATGCTCAGAATCATGCACATTGCATTTGCGGGACCATCCCGCCATTGCAACCTCGGTCTTCGCGCCACACTTTGGACAGAATTGATGACCTTCGTGCCAAGCGGCGAGGGCAATCGCAGAAGTTGCTAGACCGACATCTTTGGCGGAAAGTGCAGCGCCGACATCTCGCAGGCTTGCCCAGTTCACGTCTGTTAAGCCAACTTCATCTTCCATGATTGCGATGTAAGTGTGATCATCATCGGCTCCCAAGAAAACAGCTACCTGTTCAGCATCAGAATGAGACATCTTTAGTGACCACGGCTTGACCCAAACAATCGATAGTTCTGCGGTGACTGGGATGTTTCGATCGTGAAGAACTAATACTCGAGTGCTCTCTGATGCCCAGGCTTGTTCAAACCATTGTGGATTAGCTCGCAACTCTGCCAAGCGATCAACGGTGAATCGCGCTAGCGGCAAATCGTTCATTAAGGAGTCCACAAATAGCGATCTTACGCTCTTACGCATAGTCTGCAGATATGAGAGTTGCTACGTGGAATTTGCTGCACGGGATAGCCCTGGTAGATCCGCAAGAGGCGCCTAACTTGGCACAAGTTGCAAGTTCAATTACTGCTGACCTAATTGGCCTGCAGGAAGTGGATAGACACCAAGAGCGAAGTAACTACGAACATCAGACCAAAACAATTGCTGATGCCATGGGACTTCCCTTTTGGGTTTACGCACCGGCAATCACCGGCACGCCAGGTGAATCTTGGGAAGGTGCAACTGACTCCCACATTCACTCACATGAGCACTCAGAATCTGATCCAGAACAGCCGCATTACGGTGTTGGCTTAGCCTCGCGCTATCCAATTTCAAACATTGAGGTCCTGAGATTTAAAGCAGCGCCTATTTCTCTTCCGCTTTTGGTCCCAAGTAACCCGCGCCCAAGAATGATTAAAGTTGCCGACGAACCACGGGTCGCAATCATCGCCGATGTTAAAACCCCATTGGGCATTTACACAGTTGCAACAACTCACTTAAGTTTTGTTCCTGGATTTAACGTGAAGCAACTTCGCCAACTTACAAAGCAATTAAGTGAGCGGGCAAATCCAGTCATAATCTTTGGAGACTTCAACTTGCCCGGAAAACTTGCCAAGTTTGTTTCACGTTGGGACAGTCTTGCCGAGTTGCCGACTTATCCGACTTTTAAACCACGGATCCAGTTCGATCACATTGTGGCTAAAGGATTGAGCGAACAATCAATTAAGCATGCGCAAGATTCAGCAGAAGTTTTGCAATTACCAATTAGTGATCATTGCGCGCTTGTCGTAGAAATTACGAAATAAGTTCAGCTAACTCATCAAGTGAGAGCAAGATTTCTGCAGGTCTGACATCTTGATCAGCCACATAATAGAAAACTGCTTGAATCTGATTTGGGTTTACGCCCAGAGTGAGAGCAGCTGCTTGTCGATAAACACTTAGCTGCAAATCATTTGCTGATCCAGATTTTCCAGTTTTCCAGTCAACTACTAACCATTGATCACTTGCATTTGGATCATCCAATGTGCCCTTGAAAAGTGCATCCATTCGACCGCGCAGAGTTCGGCCACCAAGTACTAAGGCAAATGGCATTTCCAGAGAAACTGGAGTTCTATCGACGAATGGTCCGGATTCGAATGCCGACTTAAGTGCTTGAAGCTGTTCGTCTGAATAGATTTCATCATCCATCGCGCCGGCTAGTGACTCTGCGTCGATCAAAGTGCGGCGTCCATAGAAAGTCTCAACCCAGGAATGGAAAGTGGTTCCTCGGTCTGCAGCACTTGATGGCTGGCGTGGCATTGGTCGAACTAAAGATTTCAAGAAAACTTCTTCATCAGAATTCAATGCAATCAACTGGCTTGCTGAAAGTGAAGCAGGCAGTCGAACCAATCGCTCAACAGATTCATATTGGCTCGCTTGTAAAACCAAAGCATCAATGTCTTGTTGCCATGACTCAACCAATGCAATTTCTTGCTCACTCAATCCTGATTGCTCATGCAACTTAATCGCGGCTGACCTAACAAGCTCTGCTTCCTGTTGGATCGCCATTCGCTTGGTCGAGTCGACTTGAACTGGCCAAGTTAGATACTGAACATCAGCTAGTAATGGATTAGTTGCATCTGGGTCTGGAGTTTCGGTCCAAACATCTGGCCGAGTGGCCCCTTCGTGCAAGTCGATCAAGAAGGCGCTTGGTCCACGGAGCTTTGATTGTGTTGGACCCCACCAAGATCCGCTGGCAATAACTTTTTGTTCAGCTCGGGTAATCGCAACGTAGGCCAAGCGACGTTCATCAATTGTGGCAAGCTCGCCAGCAGCAGTTGTGAAAGCCTTGAAATCCACGCCACGTGGTCCAGCCGGAGCCGGGAACTCTGGCAACAGCGGATTGATAGGTGCGCCGAGAGCGTCCGGTGGAATTCGGAAGGCATTCTTTGGCCAATGCCGATCTTTCGGAGTGGATGGGAAAACACCAACTGTGAGGTCTGGAACCACCACGATTGGAAACTCCAAGCCCTTTGATTTGTGAATCGACATCACAATTACCGCATTATCGCTAAGTGTGACATCGGCTTCGACAAGTGAATTGAATCTCTGTCCAGTGCGCAAATATTCCAAGAACGCGCCAACGCTCGAGTCACCTTCAAGGTTTCTAAAGTTGCCAGCCAAGTCAATCAAGGCCGCTAGTCGATCAAAGTGCGTTGAGCCTTCTGGCGAATTGATCACCATGGCTTCAATGCCAATTCCAGTTACTCGAATGATGCGTGAGATTAAATCAATTGCTGACTCATTACAAAACTTTCGCAGCATTCGAAGTTGCGATGCTAACTCAACAAGTCGAACTCTGGCCTCAGGCGAATAAGGCAGCGATTCATCTTCACCAACTAGCTCAAGGGCATCAAGCAGGCTCACGCGTTGGGACTTATCAACTGCTGAAACTATGTGATCGAGTTGAACGTCAATTGGCATTTCTGGTGTGACATCAACGCGAACTAATTCCGATGCATGTCGGCCAAGGATTGCCAGATCGCGAGATCCAATTTGCCAACGTGGGCTCAACAAGATTCTGGCAAGCGCAGTATTTGCAGTTGGATCGTAGATCGCTTCTAAGTAGCTAACGACTTCGCGAACTTCAGGCAGATTTACAAGCGCTCCCGGATCAACAACTTGTACTGGAATTCCCTTGGCCTCTAACGCATTGACGTAATACTGGGCATTCTTCTTTTCGCGCAAAAGAACCGCAACTTCATTCCAACTCTTAACTGGCTTGATTTGCGCAACCTGCTCGGCAACCCACTCAACTTCATCAGTAAATGTTGGCAGCAACGCAGTTTGAATTTCACCAGCTGGCTTTGCATCATCGGCAGGTACCAATTCGACAATCTCAGGATGTATTTCTCGCAACTTGTTACTCAACGAATTTGCAGAAGTCAAAATGTTTTTTCCGGAGCGACGGTTAGCCGTCAACTTATAGACCTGGGCGGATTCCCAGTTTCCTGCTATGTCACGCGGGAAGTCATCTTTAAAGTTTTCCATGTTGGTGATCTCAGCACCGCGCCAACCGTAAATCGCTTGGCATGGGTCACCAACTGCCATTACTGGATGACCGTTTCCAAATAACTGTTGCAGCAAAACTTTTTGTGACAACGAGGTGTCTTGATACTCATCCAAGAGAACTACATGGAATTGATCTTTCAAAATGTCTCGCATAGCTTGCGAATTTTGGGCAGCCTGTGCAGCTAGCCGAATTTGATCTGCATAATCGATGACATCGTTAGCAATCTTTGCTTGTCTGAAATCCATCACTAACTTGGCAAGTGCAATTCGCTTCTGGCAAGTCTTGATCATGTCGTATGTCAGTTCTTGCTTCTTTTCGAGTCGTTCTAGGCCAACCAATCTCTGAGTGTCGCTTTCGATGATGAGATTTAGATCTACCAAATAGTTTGAGCACTGTTCATCCAATTTCAACATCTCAGTTACTGCAGTGGTTGGGCTATAGCCAAGACCGCCAAGATCGTAGTGCGATTGGCAAACCACTCGCATGGCTAATTGATACCGAGTGGCATCAACAACTACTCGAGCATCCGGCTCAAGCCCGAGGCGAAGGGCATGTTCCTTCAATAAGCGGGAGCCAAACGCGTTGTAAGTAGAAATGACTGGCTCGCCTAAATCTGTATGAGCTGATTCATCGGGCAAGTAGGTAAGAGCTGCTGGTAAAAAGCTGCGAACTCGAGTCAGTAATTCGTTTGCTGCCTTGGTCGTGAAGGTAAGCCCAAGAATTCGATCTGGCGAAACTTGCTGGGTCATGATCAGCCAAGCTATCCGGCCGGCCATAACCGTGGTTTTTCCTGTGCCAGCTCCAGCCACAATCATGCTCGGTTCCATTGGAGACACAATGGCTGCTAATTGTTCGGCGCTTGGGTTAAACCCAAGAACTTTTGTTAAGTCAGATGTTGTGATTTCTTTCATGACAGCACCTGCTTTCCTTCAGGTGTTGCCGGGCATAAAGTTCGAACTTTACATAGCTTGCACTTTTGATCTTCGTAGCGCGCTTCGTACCGCTCGTCCAGCACTACTAAAGCGGCTTGACCGATTCTTTGATCAAGCGCAATCGTCGAATTCTCATCATGGGTCTCGGGTGACACTTGCTGAACTAATGCCAAGTCAGAATTATCTTTATCACCAACACGTAATTGAACTAACGCAGCGCCCTTGACTGGCTGTTCGGAATCGCGCGAAACTTCTTCACCATCTTTTATGAAGTTGCCATTCTCTAAAAGGAATGTGTAAAGCGCTAACTGAACATCCTTGAACAATTCCTTACTCTTCTTGGCATCTTTACTTGTCTTGAAATCAAAAACCATGATTCCGTCTTCGGTGAATTCAATCCGATCTGCTCGACCAGTAATTGCTAAATCCACATCCCGTGAAGAACCATCAGGACTTTCGACTGCAATCTTGGTTTTCCAAGAAAGTCCCGATTCTGTAATGCTTACTTGATCCTTATGGTCAAGCATCCAAGTTAAGAGACGAACTGATGCATCATGGGCTGCAGTTCGCTCTCGTGAACTTTCCCACTGCGCCTCGTAACCCATCCCAGGCCAGAGGCGATCAAGCTGATCATCGATTGCAGAAATGTCGTAAGCAAGTTCGCCTGATGACAAACCTTGCGCGATTGCGTGAAGAGCGTTTCCAAAAATCATTGGAGTTGCAGATTGGGAAAGTGCATTCAGTTTGCGTTCCAAGAACCACTGCGCCGGGCAATGCTCTATCGAAGTAATTCCGGAAGCTGAAATTGAAACCTGAGAGTTAACTGGGCGCTGGTTTTGAGTTTGATCCAAAACACCCCACCACTTATCTGGATCCGCATGGAAAAACAACGAGCCATGTTTTTGGTGAAGTTCTGCCAACTGGTTAGCTGCAGCAAGTTTTAAAGCCTCTGAGGATTCAGGAGAGCTAAGTGTGCGACGTAAATTTGCAATTACTCCCTCAGGGCTAAGTGGTCGCTTAGGACGACCGGAGGTATGCACTATTTCAACTTGTGGCATTGCAGTGACAATGTCGGTTATAAACCTGGTTGGAGCAACACCGTCATCTCTAACTGAAGTATCTGTTGCCGTAATCAAAAGGGTTTGCATGGCTCGAGTCAGAGCAACGTAAAACAAGCGTCGCTCTTGTGCCAGAAGTTCGCGCATGGTTAGTGGCATCAATTCAAGGTTCGGACCAATTCGATCTGATTGCAGCAAACTTTGATGCTGACGAAGGTCTGGCCAAAGTTCTTCTTGAGCGCCAGCAACAACGACGTACTTCCACTGCAAACCTTTGGAGCGATGCGCAGTTAGAAGTCGCACGGAATCGTTGCGAACATCGTTTTCAGCCAATGCTTCAGCTGGGATTTCTTGCGCTTCAATTTCATCTAGGAAGTTAGTTAAGTCTTTGCCTCTGCCACGAGCCACAAATCGATTCGCAAGATCAAATAGTGAGCAGATCGCATCCAGGTCTCTATGAGCGCGCGTACTAGGAGTACCAAATCCAAGCGCTTGCTCTTGTAGTCGAGTTGGCCATGAAGTGCCCTGCCAAATACTCCAAAGGACTTCATGCGGGCTTGCACCTGACTGCATAATTTTTCTGGCATCAATTAGAACTGTGCCAATTTTTTGAATCGCAGCAACGACTGAATCGTGTCTGCCTGGTGGCACATCTAGCAGCAACTTTGGATCAAGTAATGCTTCGCCAATCAATACCAAGGCAGGGCGAGGTGCATGCTCTGTAGTTCGATCTGCCATTCGCAAGTAGCTGCCAAAGCGCCTCAAGTCAACGGGATCAATCGCAGCAAGCGGACCACTTAATAGATCAGCAACTACATCCACGGTTGCATGCCTTGGATTATCAATGATGCGCAACGCAGTAACTAAAGGTGACACTGCTGGATCTTGATGTAGTGGAATTTCATCTGCCGCTACTTCAACTGGGATACCGGCTGCAACGAACGCTCGGTAAAGAGTCGGAATGGATACGACTGCAGATCGAACAATCACGGCAAAGTCTGACCACTGTAAGTTTTCATTCGCATGTGCTCGAGCAATGATGTCTGCGATGTGAGAAGCTTCAGCACCTGGTGAATCAAAAGTTCGTATCTTTAGTTCACCAATATTTTCAGAAATACACTTTGGATTTCGGTGTTTATGAATATCTAGTGAGTTAAATCCAACGGGAACTCGATCACCAATAACAGCGCTGGCAGCGGAGCGGATCTCCGATCCAAAACGTCGGCAAGTTGAAAGCACAACATTTTCTATCGGCTTTGCAAAAACTGCCTCGAATTCTTGTTCAAAATTTCGAATACCAGCCTCATCGGCACCTCGAAAACCATAAATTGCCTGATCGACATCTCCAACAACTACTAATGCGCTATTGACATTCACCATCGCTTTTAGCAGAGCCACTTGGCCAGGGTCAGTGTCTTGATATTCGTCAACATAAATCGCACTAAAAGTTTTGTGCAAATATTCTTGGACATCAGGTCGGTGACTTAATAGAACTGCGCGATGAATCAATTCGGAGTAATCCAAGACACCTTCGGCATCGAGAACATCTAGATACTCATCCATGAAGACGCCAATGGAAGCCCAAGTCTGTCGACCAGTTTTTTTACCAAGATTTACTAAATCTTCCGGATCCATAATGTGCGATCGAGTGCGAGACATCACGGCGCGAATTTCTTCCGCTAATCCCCGAGTGCCAACTGCCGGCATTAGGTCTGCTGGCCAATTCAGTCTTTGGTCAGCAATCGCATCTGCAAAAAGTTGACGGGAACGAACTTGTTGTTCTGGTCCAGACAGCAGTCGAGTTGCTGAAATATAAGCCTCATCAGATTGGAACTGTCTAACCAATGCGTAACAGAAAGAATGAAACGTACTGACTAGTGGAACAACTCCACCGCCAACTGCGGCAGTTACTTGATCTCTCCAGTCGATGGCTGCCCGACGACCAAAAGTTAATCCCAAAACTTGATTTGGATGAAGTGCATCCGGACCTGATAATCGAGCTGCCATTGCGGCAACCAAGGTTGTGGTTTTGCCAGTGCCTGGACCTGCCAAAACGCGCATAGCGCCATGTCGATGATTCACAACGCGAAGTTGATCCTCATCCAGGGTCGGCGCGATATAAGGCAATGCCGGGGTGCGATCAAGGATTAAGCGAGTCATTGCTCCTTATTCCACCATGTACGGGTGACAAATCCGCAGTAGGCTTTCGTATTCTTTGATTATTCAGGCAAGATTAAGTGAGTAAGTACTTTTAATTGACCTATTGATTGGGGGATGTCCGTGGCACCTACGGCATCTGCCTCGACCTTGGTTATTGAAGACGCAGTCATCGATCGTCGGTTGCGCCGCCCAGCTGACTTGGCGCGATTTGCGTTCACAGTTTTTGCAATTGTGAGCGTTGGACTTTTGGCATTTTTGGCGCAAAGTACCACAACCGGAATTGATCAGGATATTGCGCAAGGTGCAACTCGACTTCCAGCACCCATCATTTTGATCACAAACTTAGTCAGTGGTTTTGGCGCTTTGATTTTCCCAGCTGCTGCTGCCTTGGATCTTTTGATTCGCAAGCGAACCAGGCAGTTAGTTGAATCTATAGCTGCCCTACTTGTCACAGTAGTAATTCTTTCGGTTTCATCCTGGGCGCTCATTCAGTCCAGTTCTGATCGACTTCTGCTTGCGTTTGCTGGAACAACAGATCCAACGACTGC
>JBIIAS010000050.1:0-8359 GCA_044239795.1 Candidatus Nanopelagicales bacterium
GAAGCCCCGTAAATTCAAGGCAAATGGCTCGTGGAGAGCAGGTGTTACGGGTTCGTTATCGGGTACTCCCGAAACCAGTCCTAAATCGGACATTTGCCTAAACCAACTAGCGGCGGCGTTTTTCCCGAATTCGAAGGTTTATGACGATTGGAGATCCTACAAAACCAAATTCCTCACGGAATCTGCGTTCCACGAATCTGCGATAGCCCGCCTCTAGGAAGCCTGATGTAAAGAGCACAAATACCGGTGGCGCAACGCTGGCCTGGGTTCCAAACAAGATCTTTGGCTGCTTGCCTCCCCTGACAGGGTGCGGATGACTTGCCACAATCTCAGCCAAGAACGCGTTCATGCGACCAGTTGGAACTCGAGTCTCCCAACCTGCAATTGCGGAACGTAAAGCCGGCACTAGTCGATCCTTGTGCCAACCAGTTTTTGCGCTGAAGTTAATTCGAGGTGCCCAAGCTACTTGCACTAAGTCACGCTCGATTTCACGTTCTAAGTAGTAGCGGCGCTCTTCATCAACTAGATCCCATTTATTGAATGCGATTACTAAAGCCCGCCCAGATTCAACGACCATTGAAATGATTCGAAGGTCTTGTTCAGTTAGTGGTGCGCTGGCATCCAACAAGACAACTGCTACGTCAGCTTTATCGAGTGCTGATTTAGTTCGAAGCGTTGCAAAGTATTCGTGACCTGAAGCGTTCTTTGATTTGCGACGAATTCCAGCGGTGTCCACCAAGATCCACTCTTCGTCGTCCAATACAACTAATTCATCGACAGGATCAACGGTTGTGCCAGCAACGCTGTCGACAACAGCGCGCTTTTCACCTGTTAACGCATTCAGCAGACTTGATTTACCAACGTTAGGTTTGCCTAGCAGCGCTACTCGATGTGGTCCGCGTGGGCGCGCTTGGCCAGAACCATCTTCAGGAAAAGCGGCCAGTACGACGTCCAGTAAGTCCCCACTACCGCGACCATGCAGCGCCGAAACTGTGTATGGCTCCCCTAGTCCTAGCGACCAAAGCCGAGTTGCTTCAAGTTCAGCTCGTTCGTCATCTACTTTGTTTGCAACCAAGATGACTGGAACTTTTGCTTGGCGTAGCACTCTCACGATTTGTTCATCGGCATCGGTGGCACCAACTGTTGCATCGACAACGAAGATAACTACATCGCTGGAGTTAATTGCGGCTTCAGCTTGTGCGGAAACCTGCGCACTCATACCTATTGCATCTTGTTCCCAGCCACCGGTATCAACAACGATGAACGGAACACCATTCCATTCAGATTCATATCTGACTCGATCTCGAGTTACGCCTGGGGTGTCTTCAACGACCGCTTCTCGCCTGCCGATGATGCGATTGACCAAAGTGGATTTGCCAACATTTGGTCGCCCAACCACTGCCACAATCGGCAAATTCGACAAGTCATCTGGCTCATCCATCAATTCATCGGATGGAATGCCTAGTTGATCAAGTAGTGCGGTGTACTCAGACTCCGTGAGATCTTCCCAGCGTTCAGGAATCTCTACAGAGTCATCTAATTCGATTGCATCACCCGCAACGTCATAGATGATAGTTTCCGCGTTTGGATCTAATTCGTTATCCACGTGCCGCCCTCGCAATATCTACTACTTGGGCAATGACTTCGCTAAGTTCCATATAAGTTGTATCGATTACTCGCGCGCCAGGTGCTATTTCAAGTGGCGAAACAGTTCTTGTGGAATCCGCCAAATCGCGTCTGGCTAAGTCTTGTTGAGTGTCAGCAACTTCAGCGCCAATTTCCTTAGCTCGACGATTTGCCCGAGCTTCAGGATCAGCTGTGATGAAAAGTCTGACTGGAGCATCCGGCAAAACAACTCCACATATATCTCTGCCCTCAACAACAATTCCAGCATTCGAATTGGCAGCGATCTCACGCTGCAGATTGACCATGAGTTCACGGACCGCTGGAACTGCACTCACTGCGCTAACCCCTTGAGTTACCTGCGGACCGCGGATCTCGATAGATACATCACGACCCGCCACTCGAATGCCAGGTTCACTTGGATCGATACTCGGCTGGATTACTTCAGCCTTGGCGGCATTAGCCACTAATTCTGGATCGTTTAGGTCAACACCAAGATCTTGCAAATACCAAGTCATGGCTCGATACATGCTTCCGGTATCTAGGTAATCAAGGCCCAATTCAGTAGCAACAGCGCGAGAAACGCTCGATTTTCCGGAACCGCTCGGGCCATCAATGGCGATTACGAGCGAATTGGGCATATAGATAAGTGTACCCAGTCAATTAGTTAAGAAATAACTACAAAATTCACTGAGTTAAGAAATAACTAAGAAGCCTTCAAGTTCCAGCGCTGGCTTAAGTATCGAAACTGAGTTTGGCGCGAGCGTGAGTTCAACTAAGCCGGTTGGGTGGCCAAGTGAGTGATCGATTCGAACGTCTTCAAGGTTTACATTTGCCTGCGCTGCAACAGTGAAAAGCCGAGCGAGTTCACCTGGTTTGTCCTCAAGGCGAACTGCCAAAATCGCTGTCGACTGTTGCGAAGATCCATGCTTACCCGGCAGGCGGTCCCGACCTTGATTGCCCTTAACTAGTTTGGCCGTAACAGAGTTGCGATTTCCATCCTCAAGTGCCGAAGCAAACTCGAGTAAGTGATTGGCAACTTGAGTAACTTGCTCGGCAATAAATTCTGAATTGTCACTAAGGATTTCAGTCCAGAGATCAGAATCCGATCCAGCGATTCGAATTGTGTCTCGAATTCCCTGTCCGGCAAGTTCAATGTATGAGCCTTCCGCATCCATTAACTCTCCAGCTAGCACCGATGCCACAACTTGTGGAGTATGTGAAATCAAAGCAACTGCGCGATCGTGCTCTTCGATACTTCTAACAACTGGAAATGCTCCGAGGGATTTAACTAACTCCTCTACTACTGCAATTGATTCTGCGGAAGTTGATGCACTGGTTGCGATAACCCAAGGGCGATCCAGAAATAGATTTCCTTGTGCACCGATAGCGCCCGAAACTTCTCGTCCTGCCATGGGATGTCCACCAACAATTCGATCCCAGCCTGAGGTGCCAAGCTGTTCAAGTTCGCGGAAGATTGATCCCTTAACACTCGCGACATCAGTGATTACTGCAGCTGGATGATCAATTACTGCGGCAGCAATTACTTTGGCAACACTTGCTGGCGGAGTTGCAACGAATACAACGGCTATATCTTGATCTGAATTCTTTGTGGCGCCGCTGACTTTGATTGCATTATCAAGCGCAACTGAATCAATGTCAGCTAGAAAAACTTTCAACCCTTGAGCACTAAGTCCAAGTGCGATTGATGTTCCAATTAGTCCAGTGCCTACAACAAGTATGTTTTTATCTTGAGCCATGAGTTAAATCTGCATTCAACTTATTGGGCAATGTCTTGACGAAGAGCTTCTGCGCCTCGTAAGTAAACATGTTTGATGTCAGATCTTGGGATGTTGGTCTGTACCTGAACCATGACTCGGACTACTTTTTCCATGGCTCCAGCGACATCAATTTCTTGGGCACAAATTAGAGGCACATCGGCAAGTCCAACTCCGCGCGCTGCTGCGGCTGGAAATGCGCTGTGCAAATCAGGTGTTGAGGTAAACAGCACACTGATTAAGTCATCTGACGTAATGGAATTTCGTGACATTAATTCCGAAAGTAATTCGGTTACAGCATCGGCCATTTCTGCTGCATCATCGTGCTGCAGGCAGGTTGCTCCCCTAATGGCTCTGACGTTCATAGTTAGATTCTAGAGCCCAACTGAACTATAGAGTTTTCCCAATTCTCGGTTCTCCAGCACACGTAAGTGCCCTGACTTCAAACTTCCAAGGGAAATTGGTCCGATTTTGGTTCGAACTAGGTCTTGAATTGGATACCCAAGTTCATCGAAAAGCTTGCGCAAAATTCGATTGCGACCCTCATGGATTGAAATTTGCACCACAGTCTGGTTCTTGCCACTTTCATAGATCTTGCAGTCAGTAACAGATACTGGAGTACCTTCAATCGGAAACCCGGCGATGATTCGTGCGATGTCTTCCTTGGAAACTCGACCAGAGACTCGTGCCAAATAGGTTTTCACGATCCCATGAGAAGGATGACCCAGTCTTTGGCTAAGTTCGCCGTCATTGGTCAACAACAATAAGCCTTCGGTATCGGCGTCAAGTCGGCCAACATGAAACAGGCGCTGTTCATATTCGGCAACTAAGTCGCCTACACATTCCCGACCCTGATCATCCGACATTGTCGTCACAACGCCACGTGGCTTATTTAGCGCCACAACAATGTGTCCGCTGGTTTGGGCAATTCGAACTCCGTCAACATGAATGATGTCAACATCAGGATCAACTCTTGAACCCAGCTCG
Organism: Candidatus Nanopelagicales bacterium; assembly: GCA_044239795.1. Classification (GTDB taxonomy): domain Bacteria; phylum Actinomycetota; class Actinomycetes; order S36-B12; family UBA5976; genus UBA5976. The sequence continues at coordinate 4,389 of JBIIAS010000050.1, forward strand.
TCAACTACTTCACCATTAACGGACACCCGGCCCGCTGTTATGAACTCTTCGCACTTTCGTCGCGAGCCAAGACCAGCACTGGCCAAGACTTTTTGTAAGCGAACTTCGTTCTCTTCCATGGCTGACTAGTTATTCGCTAAATCTAAAACTTCTTCGACATTGTCAGGCATAGGCAAGTGAGCAGCAATTGGCGGCAATTCGTCCAACGACTTTAAGCCAAGGCGTTCCAAGAAATAGGTAGTAGTTCGATAGAGGTGTGCACCAGTCTCGTGATCGTGACCAGTTTCTTCGATTAGTCCACGAGTAACCAACGTGCGAACCACGCCGTCAACATTTACACCTCGGATTGCCGAAATTCTTGCGCGAGTTACTGGCTGACGATATGCAACTACAGCCAGAGTTTCCAGTCCAGCCTGAGAGAGTCTGCCATGTTGACCATCGAGTACAAATCTTTCAACCACTTGCGCGCAGTTATCTCTGGTCCAGAATCTCCAGCCGCCGCCAAGTTCGCGTAAGTCAAAGCCGCGCTCTTGAACGGCATACTCTTGCGCGAGATCGTGCAAAGTAGTTACGACGATTTCTTCGGGCGTGCGAGTTAAGGTTGCAAGTGTTGCGGTGGACATGGGTTCTTCAGTGACCATTAAGAGTGCCTCAAGCGCAGCGCGCAGCGATGGCGCACCTAACGAAATGCCGTCGTCTAACTCGGTTTCGGTAGCGGATTCGCCATCGATCAATTCAACTGTTTCGTCACTCATTTGGCTGGTCACCTATCTCGTCATCGACTTGTTCACTTGCCTCAACATCACCCAATTGGGTTCTAAAATCTTGAACTTCAGTGGAATCAAACTCATCAATCTCTCGCAACGAATCTGTATCCAGATCGTCGTCCCCGATCCACCGAACGTAGAGCTCTCCCAGCGGTGTTGGTTGATCAAAAGTAACCAGACCATCCCGATAAATCTCAAGTAACGCTAAGAATCTTGCTACGACTAAAAGTGTTGTGTCACAGTCTCGAGTCAAAGTTCGGAAAGAGGCCTGGCCAACTCGTCTAAGTCTTTCAACAATGATGGCCGCTTGCTCACGAACTGAAACCCTTGCGGCATGGATGTGGGCAACAGATATAACGTCAGGTAACTTTGGCTCAAGTGCCCGCGCAGCTAAGTTCGCAAAGTCATCGGGACCCATTCCAAGCTCAACTTCAGGAAGTAGCTTGGCAAATTTTTCATCGAGACCTGCAGCCCGCGGGTGTTGACGTCCTGCGGTAGCTAAACGGTGCTTGAAGTCAGCTGACATTTCCTTGAAGGCTCGATACTGCAACAAGCGCGCCAGCAAAAGGTCTCGAGCTTCCAAGATCGCAATGTCTTCTTCGTCTTCGACTTCTCCACCAGGGATTAGTCGCGCAGCTTTCAAGTCGAGCAAGGTAGCGGCGATTACTAAGAATTCAGTTGCTTCATCAAGCGTCCATTCATCGCCACGCGCTTTAATGTAGGCAAGGAAATCGTCAGTGACTTGATGGAGCGATAGCGCAGTTACATCTAGGCGATGCTTTGCAATCAGTGAAAGCAGTACGTCAAACGGCCCAGAGAATTCTTCTAAGGAAACAACAAATGAGTCTGAAGTTTCTTCCGGCGCAGCGGTCTTTAGATCAGGCTCGGCAGGCGCCGCAAACATTACTTAGCAACCGAGCCTTGAGTCTCTAGGCGAGCTACAAGTTCCCAAGCTAGGTTGCGGTAATTCTGAGCACCTGATGAATTTGGTGCCTGCTCGATAATCGAAACACCAGCTTTGGTAGTTTCTGGGAACTTAACCGTGCGAGAAATCGTTGTATGGAAAACAGATTCGCCAAAGGCATCAAGTACGGCCTGGATGGTTTCTCTAGTGTGCAAAGTACGTGCGTCGACCATAGTTGGCAGCACACCATCAATAGTTAAACGATTGTTTAGGCGCTCTTGAACCTTGGAAATCGTTTCGCGAAGCATTTCAACGCCGCGCAATGCAAAGAATTCGCACTCCATTGGAATTACTACGCCATCAGCTGCAGTCAATGCGTTAACCGTTAACAAGCCCAAGGATGGCTGGCAATCGATCAAAATGTAGTCGTAGAGCGGACGAACTGATTCAAAGGCTCGATCAAGTGCGTATTCACGAGCAACTTCACCTGCAAGGCGTAGCTCTGCAGCGCTCAATTGGATGTTCGCTGGGAGTAAATCAAGACCATTAATAGAAGTCTTCATTACAACTTCAGAAGCAGGAACCGAAGTTGAATCCATCAACATGTCGTATACAGTTCGCTTGCCACCTAAGTCATCTGGATTAACACCAAGTCCAATTGACAATGAACCTTGTGGATCCATATCAACCATCAAAACTTTTCTGCCAGCTTCAGCAAGCGCTGCGCCAAGATTGATTGTGGTCGTAGTTTTACCAACGCCACCCTTTTGATTTGTCATTGCGATTATGTAAGCCGGTCCATGACTCGATAACGGCTTAGGTGCGTTGAAAGTTGGAAGTGGACGACCAGTCAATCCAAGAATTACATCTGGAGTTTTTGACTCTCCCGCATTCACGATTGGTGTCACTGAAGCTTCGTGATTGACTGGCAAAGTTGGCTGAGCAAGAACTGCTTGTGATTCTACTGAAGTCGGAATTGGAGCCGAGACAGATAATGGATCACTCAAGTTTTGATCCTGAGGAATTGGAACTGTCATAACTATCCTTCCCAGCACACATATGACCAACAGAAATGTTCCATCAATCGAGGAATTGCTTGTCGCTGAGGAAGTTACGACTACTTTAGATTAAGCCCTTTTCCCAATAAACACTGGGATGTACCCGTGCTTTTCGGTAGGTGTCGCTCGCTCAAATAGTGCAAAGTTATCGAGCTTTAGCCCTGGGATGTGCCGTGGCATAGACCTCGCGCAGCTGGTCAACTGTCACCAAAGTGTAAATCTGTGTTGTGGTCACCGAGGCGTGCCCTAAAAGCTCTTGAACCACGCGCACATCTGCCCCATTTTCCAATAAATGAGTAGCAAAAGAGTGCCTCATAGTGTGCGGTGAAACTTTGCCCGCTAAGTCAGCCCTTTGAGCTGCAGCTTGCAAGATTGTCCATGCGCTTTGTCTCGATAACTTGCTGCCTCGGGCATTAAGAAACAGCGCTGAACTGGAAGTCGACTTGCTTGCCAGAACTGGCCGACTTCTAACCAAATAACGCTCCAACGCTTTTAAGGCATGGGAACCAACCGGGACTAGACGTTCTTTATTACCCTTGCCCTTGAGTCGCAGAATTGGAAGGTCTTTGGAAAGCGTTGAAACGTCATCCAAACTCAAGTCTGTTAGTTCAGAAATTCGGGCCCCGGTGCCGTATAGAAGTTCCAAAAGTGCCTGATCGCGCATCATCAGAACTGATAGGTCAGACTCGCTATCAGCACCAACTGCACCTAGTAATCGTTCGATTTCGGCGAAAGTCAAAGCCTTAGGTAGACGTTTAGATATACCTGGAGGCTTCACTGCACGTGCTGAATCCGACGTGGTTATCCCCTCTTTTGCAAGAAATGCGTGCAGACCCCGAACCGCAATCAAAGTTCGTGCCGCTGATGAAGGTGCCAAGGCTGGATGATGTTCGCTGCCGAGCCTCAAGCTGATAAGAAACTCAGATATGTCGCTGGCAGATACAGCAGAGAACTCAAGAAAATCTCTACTGACTAAGAATTCCTGATATCTATCAAGATCCCTGCGGTAAGCAGACATCGAATTTTTGGCAAGCCCGCGCTCTACAAGTAAGTGGTCGAGGTACCCATTGATGTGCCGTTGAATTTGAGATGGTTTTGCGTCGGGCACTATTTGAACTTACCTGACATAACTATAAGATTGTTGTTAATCGACCTGAGTTGCTTGGGCGATTGAGTTATCTAAACAGTGGAGAAACGGTCAGCCATCATGGCTTCCCGTCGGGCAACTTCGGTACTCACGCC
>JBIIAS010000051.1:0-8355 GCA_044239795.1 Candidatus Nanopelagicales bacterium
CAATTGTCTTGGCTAGAAACTCGAGGGGATAGAAAGCGGCGTGCACAATTACAACTTCACCGGTGGCGCCGGTAGCGGAAGCAGACTGTGAAGGACTGGCTTCTTCAGTTGCTGAAGAGCAAGCGCTCAGGACAAGCGACAAGGAGGCAAGGGCGACTACTGCGCCAGTTGATTTTTTAATGAACATGGTTCTCATCTTACATTAATGAGAATGATTGTCAAGAACTATAAGCTGTAGGTAGACAGCAGCAGGTTGGTTTCCGATCCCGTAATCTCTTTCATTTCCCGAATCTCATTGATTGCTGCATCAAACTCAGCCAATGATTCGGCCTGAATCTCGGCAATTAGGTCCCATTTGCCGTTAGTTGAGTGGATTGCAGCCACATGGGGGGAGCCACTTAATCTTCTAACTACAGCCTTAGCAGTATTTCCTTCGGTTGCGATCGACATCACGGCACGAATTAGATTTGGCGAGGACTCCGGACTCACCTTTACCGTGTAGCCAGTTATGGTCCCAGAGTTTTCTAGGCGAGTGATTCGGTGTTGAGCTGTAGCTCGAGCCACCTTCAATTCATTGGCAATTGAACTAACCGAAGTTCGAGCATCTTTGCGGAGTTTGGCCAGAATAGCGCGATCTAAATCATCCATAACTTTCCTTACATTTCGACAAGGCAATGCTAGCAAATTGCTACCTATATGTACTAAATAGTACAGTTTGTTGGCACTATGTGACACTAAAAACCAGTAGTTTCAAAGGGTTCCAATTACTTTTCCCGCACTACTTTTTTACGAACAGGATTTCCAATGACACGTTTTGTTGATGTACCAGCAATGGCAAAGCTAATTCAAGCAATTGAAGTAGATGAATTCATAGCCGAACTAACAGATGGCATTGAAGCAAACTTCGTTCGCTGGGAAGAGTTCGATAAAGCTGCACGTTTTGGTGCTCACAACGATGAAGGCGTTATTGAGTTGATGCCAACTTCAAATGCTGAGCGTTATGGCTTTAAGTATGTAAACGGACATCCAGAAAACATTAAGCACGACCTATTCAGCGTTATGGGCTTTGGCGTTCTATCTGACATGAACACTGGCTACCCAATGTTGCTAAGCGAACTTACTTTGGCAACTGCGATGCGCACTGCTGCAACTTCAGTAATGGCTGCTCGCGCATTAGCTCGCAAAGATTCACGCGTTATGGCGATGATTGGAAACGGCGCACAAGCGGAATTCCAGGCAATTGGTTTCCATAAGGTAATCGGCATCACTGAAATTCGCGCATTTGATATTGATCCAGAAGCAACTGAGAAGTTAGCCCGAAACTTGGCTGAATTTGAAGGCTTAAAGGTTGTTCATTGCAACTCGGTCGCTGAAGCCGTAAAGGGCGCAGACATTGTTACAACGATTACCGCTGATAAGGCAATGGCCACAATCATTACTGCGGAAATGGTTGAACCTGGCATGCACTTCAACGGCGTTGGGGGAGACTGCCCAGGAAAAACCGAGCTTGCTGCTGGCGTTTTAACCCAAGGAAAAGTGTTTGTGGAATTTGAACCACAGACTCGCATCGAAGGTGACATCCAGCAGATGCCTGCTGACTTCCCGGTCAATCACCTCTGGAAAGTTCTGGCTGGAAAAGAAGTGGGTCGCGATAACGACGAGCAAGTCACGATCTTTGATTCAGTTGGATTTGCGATCGAAGACTTCTCAGCTCTTGAGTACATCTATAAGCAAAGTGTTCAGCGTGGAATTGGCGTAGACATCGAATTGGTGCCAACCCCAATTGGACCAAAGGACCTCTACACGCACACCCGCCGTGGCCAACTTCGGTCAGTAAAACGTCGCGCAGTTTAAGGCTTCTAAACCCCAGTTCCACGATGTGGGTAATGGGCCAAGGCTCTAAGTTTTCCTAAATGGCTAGGGCCTAGTGCGGGCGATAAAGTACAAGGACTAACCGCGACTTTTTGGGGTAATCCATGGCTTTAGCAACACGCTTAGACAACTTAGGTACGGAAACTGCGTTTGCTGTTTCGCTTGCTGCTGCTGAGTGGGGAGCAAAAGGCAACCGAATCTTCCCGTTCCATTTGGGTGACATCAACCTTCCAACATCCCAGAACATCGTCGATGCTATGAATAAGGCAATTGCTGATGGCAAAACCGGTTACTGCCCAGGAGCGGGTATCCCACAGTTGCGCGAAGCACTAGCTGCAAATGTCGGTGGAGATCGTGGAATTAAGTTCGATGCATCGAACGTTGTCGTTCAGCCAGGTGGAAAGCCAGTTATCACAAAGTTCATTCAGACCATTATGAATCCAGGCGATGAAGTTCTTTATCCAAATCCGGGTTACCCAATTTATGAAAGCCAGATTGAATACTTTGGCGGCATTGCAAAGCCTTACCGCTACATTCCAACTGGAACAGGATTCAGCATTGATTTGGATCAAATCAAATCATTGATCACACCTCGCACCAAGGCAATCGTTTACAACGATCTGCAAAATCCAAATGGCGCAGAGTCAACAGATGCTGAGCGCGAAGCGATTGCTGAAATTGCGATGGCAAACAATCTTTACGTACTTTCCGATGAAGCATATTTTGAAATGCGTTACGAAGGAAAATCAAAGTCAATCGCCTCACTAGATGGAATGGCAGAGCGCACCGTAATTCTTTACACATTCTCAAAGAAGTTTGCGATGACCGGCTGGCGCCTTGGCGCAGCTATTGCACCTAAGGAAATTGCAGATGTGATTTCAAAGCTGAACACCAACGATGAATCTTGCACCACTCACTTCGTTCAGTACGGTGGCGTTGAAGCAGTAACAGGCGATCAGTCAGGTGTTCCAATAATGCTGAACACTTTGAAGCAGCGTCGCGACACTGCACTTGAACTACTTCGCCAGATGCCAGGTGTAAAGGTTCACACACCTGAAGCCGGTTTCTACTTATTCCCTGATGTAACTGAAGCAATGGCAAACAAGGGCATCACTGACTTAGGTGACTTCGCACAGCAGGCGCTTCATGCAACAGGTGTTTCATTCTGTACTCGTCGTCACTTCGGTCGTCCTCAAGAAGGCGAAAAGGAACAGTACATCCGCCTAGCGTTCTCTGGAATCGAGAATAGTGACATTTCAGATGGCCTAAAGCTAATGGGTGAATGGATCGCTGGATAAATGGCTCGCGTTGTTGTAACTGGCAAGATTCCATCCGGCGGACTTGAGCGGCTAAAGGCTGAGCATGATGTAACTGCATGGGAAAGTGACGATGCAATTAGTCGTGCTGAACTTCTGCGCATGGTTGCTGGCGCTGATGCCATCGTTTCTCTGCTAACCGAAAAGATTGATGACGAGCTACTTGATGCAGCTGGTCCGCAACTTCAGTCTGTATCGAACGTTGCAGTTGGATACAACAACATTGATGTCCCGGCTTGTGAAAAGCGTGGTGTTCAAGTTACAAATACTCCTGGAGTTTTGACTGAAGCAACTGCTGACATCGCAATGTCATTGATCCTTATGGCAACTCGTCGTCTAGGTGAAGGGGAGCGCGTTATTCGTGCTCAAGAACCATGGCAATGGGGAATGTTCTACATGCTTGGCATGGGAATACAGGGGCGTCAACTGGGAATTGTTGGTATGGGCCAGATTGGTATTGCCACGGCTCGTCGCGCTAAGGCGTTTGGCATGAACATTGCTTACACGCGTCGTTCACCACTCGAAGACAACGTAGTTAATGAACTTGATGCCAAGTTCATGACAATGGATGAATTGATTGAATCCAGTGATGTGTTGTCGTTGCATTGCCCATACTCACCAGCCACCCATCATTTGATGAGTGAAAATCAGTTCGCCCGCATGAAGAAGACTGCTTTCCTTATCAATACTGCGCGCGGACCAATCGTTGACGAAGCAGCACTGGTTACCGCTTTGAAGGCTGGCGAGATCGCTGGCGCTGGACTTGATGTGTTTGAAAACGAACCAGCAGTTAATCCGGGTTTGCTTGAACTTGATAACGCTGTTTTGATTCCGCACTTGGGGTCGGCAACAGTTGAGACTCGAGCTGCTATGGCAGACATCGCAGCGACTAATGCATTAGCAATCCTTGCTGGAGCCCAGGCTCCAAACCTCGTAACCTCGTAAACCCCAGTTACTCTTCAGTACGTTCTGCGTCGATTAAGGCGAGCACGGCTTGCACCAATAGAATCGGGCTATGTCTAAAGTCCTTGCCTCACTGCCAGTTGGCGAAAAAGTTGGAATTGCCTTCTCAGGAGGCCTTGATACCTCGGTAGCTGTGGCTTGGATGCGCAGCAAGGGTGCAATTCCTTGCACTTACACAGCCGACTTAGGGCAGTACGACGAGCCTGACATCGATTCTGTCCCAGCCCGTGCTGGCGAATATGGCGCAGAAATTTCTCGCCTAGTTGATTGCAAGGAAGCCCTAGTAAATGAGGGCTTAGCTGCAATTGCATGTGGTGCTTTTCATATCCGCTCTGGTGGCAAGCAGTACTTCAACACAACACCGCTTGGTCGCGCAGTAACTGGAACGCTTTTGGTTCGAGCCATGCTCAAAGACAACGTTGATATTTGGGGCGACGGCTCGACATACAAAGGCAATGACATTGAACGTTTTTACCGTTACGGCTTATTGGCAAATCCAAACTTGCGAATCTACAAGCCATGGCTAGATGCAGACTTTGTTCGTGAACTTGGTGGCCGCAAAGAAATGTCTGAGTGGTTAGTAGCCAACAACTTGCCTTACCGCGACAGCACCGAGAAGGCTTATTCAACAGATGCCAATATTCTTGGCGCCACACACGAAGCTAAAACTTTAGAAAACCTTGATGCGTCGCTGGAAATCGTTGAACCAATCATGGGGGTTAGATTCTGGGACGAGTCAGTAAAGATTGCATCCGAAGATGTGACTATTACTTACAACCAAGGAATTCCAGTTGCAATCAATGGCAAAGAATTCACCGACGTTGTTGAATTGATGAAAGAAGCCAATTCAATTGGTGGACGCCATGGTCTAGGTATGACCGACCAAATTGAAAACCGAATCATTGAAGCCAAGAGCCGCGGAATTTATGAAGCACCAGGCATGGCACTTTTCTTTATCGCTTATGAACGCTTGCTGAGTGCAATTCATAACGAAGACACCATCGCTAACTACCATGCTGAAGGTCGTCGACTAGGTCGCTTACTTTACGAAGGTCGTTGGTTTGATCCACAAGCACTTATGCTTCGGGAATCTTTGCAGCGTTGGGTCGCCTCCGCGGTAACTGGTGAGGTAACTATGCGTCTGCGTCGCGGCGATGATTACTCAATCATCAATACTTGTGGACCAGCTTTGAGTTACCATCCTGAAAAACTCTCGATGGAGCGCACTGAGAATGCCGCATTCGGTCCAACAGATCGAATCGGTCAGCTAACTATGCGCAATCTTGACATCGCAGACACTCGGGCAAAACTTGAGCTTTACCAAGCTCAAGGGCAGATTGATTCAAGCACATTTGGTTTAGTTGGCGACATGAAATCTGGACAATCAAATGCGATCACATCTGCCAGTTCAAATGATGATTCCGATGCCGGACTAAATCGAGCCGCTTTTGATGCAGGTACTGACTAAGTGCCACAACAACTAGAACGTTATGCCCCGGCATTATTCGTATTTCTATGGAGTACCGGATTTGTCGGCGCAAAGTACATAGTTCCTTATGCTGAGCCATTTACCTTCTTAATGATTCGGTACTTTTTGGCTGCCTTGATTTTGTTTGCGATCGCATATGCGTTCAAGCAACCTCTGAAGCTGAACAAAGAGCAATTCAAAGCATCATTTGCAGTAGGCATGTTGTTGCATGTCATCTACATCGGTGGAGTTTTCTACGCTGTAAGCCTTGGAGTTTCAGCTGGCATCAGCGCAGTCATCGTTAGTATTCAACCGGTTTTGGTTTCTCTGCTTGCAGTGCCATTACTAGGGGAGCGCTTGCGTTGGGTTCAAGTTGTCGGACTTTTCTTGGGTGTTGCTGGTATCGCACTTTTGCTCTTGCCTAAAGTTTTCCAGGGTGACTACACCGCAACAACTTCTATTGCCGGAATTGTTATCTGCGTGATCGCGTTGCTAGGTACCAGTGGTGGCTACTTGCTGCAGAAGAAGCTTGGTAGTGAGATTCCGTTCCTAAGTGGCACCGGAGCGCAGTATGCAATCAGTGCGATTGCCTTTGCGATTCTCTCGTTTTCAACTGAAGAACAAATCATCAAGTGGGTGCCAGAGTTCTTCTTTGGTTTAGCTTGGATTGTTTTGATGCTGTCTATCGCCTCTATTGTTTTGCTTTACGGAATGTTGCGTACTGGAAGTGCCAGCAAAGTTTCTAGCTTGTATTACCTAGTGCCGCCGACTGCAGCAGTTCTGGCTTATTTCCTCTTCGATGAAGTTATTGGAATTGTTGGATGGATTGGAATGGCACTTGCTGGTCTTGGTGTTGTGTTGGTTATGCGTCAAGCAGTAGAAAAGACTCCGGCTTAATCAAGTTCTTCGCTAAGTAATACCCAGCGATTTTCAAGCTCTTCTTTCTCCATAATCAACGGCTGAAGATCGTCATTCAAAGTTGCGACCTTCTCGAAATTTGAAGAATGAGTTTCCATTTCTCCTAGAATCTCCTTGATCGAAACATCAAGCTTTGCAATCGAGCGTTCAATTCGCTGCAGATCTTTTTGCAAGTCACGCTTCTGGGTCGCTGTTAACTCTGTCTTAGGCGCAGACCCCTCTTGAGTGAATGCAGTTGGTTCATCTGGCTGAGCCTTACGAAGCTTTAAGTACTCCTCTAGGCCACCCGGAAGGTTTCGGAGCGAGCCATCACCCATAACTCCAACAAAAGTGTCACAAACGCGCTCCAGGAAGTATCTATCGTGGGATACCACGAGCAAAGTGCCGGCAAAGCTATCTAGTAGGTCTTCTAGGGCTGCCAGAGTCTCAACATCAAAGTCATTGGTTGGCTCATCGAGAATTAGCACGTTGGGTCCACCCATGAGAAGGCGAGTGAGTTGCAGTCGACGACGCTCGCCACCGGATAGATCGCCAACTGGTGTCCATTGCGCATCTGAACCAAAACCTAGACGCTCACCGAGCTGAGAAGCACTTAAGGATTTGCCTTTGCCAATCTCAACGTGGGTTGAAATGTGTTCAATCGCTTCCAAAACGCGCCACTTTGGATTTAGTTCCTCCAAGTGCTGTGACAAGAAGGCTGGCTTCACTGTCGTTCCAGTAACAAGTTTGCCAGCGGCTAATTCAAGTTGACCTGTTAAAACTTTCAGCAAAGTAGTTTTGCCTGCGCCATTAACACCTGCAATGCCGATCCGGTCACCCGGTCCTACGTTCCAGTCCAAGCCCTTAAACAAATCGCGATCGCCAACCCGAATGGTCGCATTGTGAAGTTCGTAAACAGTTTTGCCCAGTCGCGCGTTAGCAAATGCAAGCAACTCAACATTGTTGCGTGGGGGAGGCTCGTTCTCAATTAACTCATTTGCCGCGTCAATGCGAAACTTAGGCTTACTGGTTCGTGCGGGCGCGCCGCGACGCAACCAGGCCAATTCTTTCTTGATCAACATGTTTCGCTTTTGTTCTTCAACGCTTGATTGGCGCATACGCTCAGCTTTGGCTAAAACATAAGCGGAATAGCCGCCATCATATTCCTCGATCTTGCCGTCAATAACTTCCCAAGTACTCTCACTGACTTCATCTAGGAACCAGCGATCATGGGTCACCACCGCTACGGCTAGGCCACGCCGAGTTTTTAAGTGCTCGGCTAACCAAGTAACTGCTTCAACGTCCAAGTGGTTGGTAGGTTCATCCAGAAGCAAAACATCAAGATCACTAATCAAAAGTTTTGCTAGTGCTACGCGTCGACGCTCACCACCAGATAGTGGTCCCATCTCGCGAGCCAGAATGGCTTCGCCGAATCCACCGAAAAGTCCCGTTAAGACATCACGCGCTTTAGAGTTGGTGGCCCATTCATGGTCAGCTTGATCACCTAAAACAATGTCGCGAACTGTTGCTTTTGGATCGGCCTTATCGATTTGCGACAAGGTGCCCATGTGAGTGCCATTAGCCATCGAAACTCGACCATCATTAGGAGTCTCTTGACCGCCCAAAATCTTTACCAGTGAAGATTTGCCGCCACCATTGCGGCCGACAATGCCGATTCGAGCGCCTTCAGCGAGCCCAAGGGAGACGTGATCCAGAACTGCACCTTTGCCATAGGACAGCGAGACATTCTCGAGGTTAATTAAGTTACGGGGAGCCACGCTAGTGCCTTTCGGGTCGCTCTATTCTCGCAGGTGTTTAACGGATCACGAAACCAGAAGC
>JBIIAS010000052.1:0-8295 GCA_044239795.1 Candidatus Nanopelagicales bacterium
GTGGTTCCCTTGTCGGCGTAAGAAACTGTGGACCATTCTCCGATAAACAATGAGCCATAGTTCTTTAGATGCTTTAGGTAGTAATCGTTGTCACCAGTGAGAATTTCCAAATGCTCTGGTGCCAAAGTATCCATAACTTCGATGGCTTCATCTGGTGTCTTAACCAAATAAACAGTTCCGTAATCGCGCCATGCTGGGCCAGCAATGTACTCAGTGGATAGTTCGCCAAGCTGGCGCTTTACTTCATCAATTACTGCCATACCAAGTTCGCGTGATGTGGTTACAAGCGATGCAGGTGACTGCATGCCATGCTCAGCCTGACCCAATAGATCGCAAGCGACCATGCGGGCGTCCGCAGTTTCATCTGCGATAACTGCGACTTCGGATGGTCCAGCAAGCAGGTCGATGCCAACGCGGCCGAACAGCTGACGCTTTGCTTCAGCAACGTATGCGTTACCCGCCCCAACCAAAATGTCTACTGGCTTTTCACCAAGTAACCCAAAGGTCATAGCTGCAAGTGCTTGAACGCCACCAAGAATGAATGTGCGGTCTACGCCGGAAAGGTATGCCGAGTAAAGAACAGCATCGTTGCCACCAGTTTCAGACATTGGCGGAGTACATGCCATTGTCATTGGAACGCCAGCAACTTTAGAAACACCAACAGTCATGAAGGCTGAAGAAAGAATTGGAAAGTTACCTGCAGGCAAGTAAGCGCCAACGCGTTCAATCGGTATGTACTTCTGACCCAACACAACACCAGGTGTGGTTTCTAGTTCAAAGTCAACTAAGTGCTTGCGAGTTTCCCTTGCAAACATCTTGGTGCGCTCGGAACCAATTTCCAGAGCCTTACGAAGTTCTGGCGAAAGCTTGTCACCAGTCTTTGCCAAGTCAGCTGCACTTAGTTCAAAGTCTTTGTCCCACTTATCTAGATCGCGGGAATATTTCTTAACGGCATCAATGCCATTCTTTTCAATTTCGGAAAGCATCTTCGAAACAGTTTCGATAACCTCAGGCAAACGCTGGGCTGGAGGGGAATCGAGTTCTGGTGCTTTAAGCACTTCGATTTCAGCTTTAAGGAACTTTTTATCGGCTTCTGTAATACGCATGCTTAAAACGTACTCGTTTTCATTGGGCCGTTGGCTAAGTTTTGCCAATTATTTACCTAACATGTGTGCAACGTTGTTTCCAGTTGAAATTGACAAGATTACTGACACAATGTCGGTAGATAAATCTCATGGAGGTGTGCATGCGCACGATCGTTGTTGGTGGCGGTGTTGTCGGGGTAACGACTGCTTATTACCTTGCTAATGAAGGCCACGAAGTGGTCGTAATTGACAAGGCCACCAAAGTTGCCGCCGAGGCAACTGCGGTAAACGCTGGCTTGATTGCCCCTGGTCATTGCTTTGCTTGGGCATCGCCTGCGGCACCCAAAATGCTTATCAAATCGTTGTTTGGTGAAAAGACTTCAATTCGTGTGAAGCCAACGTTAAATCCCCGATTCTTGTGGTGGGGACTTCAATTTATGCGGGAGTGCACGACAAAACGAGCAGAGATTAACACTCTGGCAAAAATGCATCTTTGCGACTACAGCCAGAAAAAACTAAATGAAATTTCTCTGACCGAGGGCATTGACTATCAGAGCGTGGACAAGGGTTTACTTTATTTATTTCGTGATGCTGATGAACTTGAATTGGGCATGAGCAAGATGAAGCTTTTGACAGAGAACGGTCAAAAGCTTGAACAGTTAGATATGTCAGGATTAGCAGCAGTTGATCCAGCTTTTGGAAATGCCACAGTAAACCTGGCTGGCGCAATCCATGCACCAAATGATGGAAGTGGTAACTCCGAACTTTTTACTCGCAGACTCACAGAACTTTTACTAAGCAAAGGGGTTGAATTCAAACTTGGCGTTACAGCGACTTCGTTTGTCGCTGAAGGTGACCGAATAACTGGTCTACAAACTGACCAAGGCTTATTCACTGCTGATAACTACGTTCTGGCAATGGGAGTTTGGAGTCCTAAGCTTGCTCGAACTGTCGGACAAGATCTGCCGGTGTATCCGGCAAAAGGTTTCTCAATGACATTTGACATCAAAGACAAATCAAAGGCGCCTGAGCTCGGTGGTGTTGATGAAAAGACTTTGGTTGCTTGGTCCCCTATGGGTGATCAGTTGCGTATGTCATCGACAGCTCAGTTCTCAGGTTTTGATGTTTCACATCGTCCAGAAGACTTTGAAGCAATCAGGAGCACTGGACGAGACTTATGGCCGGATGCCGCTGACTGGGACAAAGGCACAATGACTGCAGGCCTTCGACCTATGACACCGGATGGTCCACCAATTATTGGTAAAGGTAAGAAGCACACAAATCTTTTCTACAACACTGGTCATGGCCACATGGGGTGGACAATGGCCAGTGGGTCTAGCGCTGCCATAGTGGACATCATTGCCGGCCGTAAGCCAGAGATTGACATGGATGCGTTTGTGGTTCGGAGCTATCGCAAATAACTTCTAGCCCATGACTGTGCCGGATGAATTCTCATTCAAGGCACGCTTACGGGAAAAAGTTCCAAGATTGATTTCTTGCTTTGTATGTTCAGTTCTATAAATTACCGGATCAGAATCATGATCGTGTCCCGCTTCAACCACAGTAATAAGCTCAGCCATTAAGCGGCCAGCTGTAGGTGCATTCTTAAATTGATTACCGCTGCTGCCAATTGCCATGTAATAGCCAGGCAATTCACTCTTGTCATAAATTGGTGTCCAGTCAGATGACACGTCATAAACGCCAACTACTCCGCTGGCACTCGATGGCACCGCTAAATCTGGAAGTCGACGAGCCGCTCGAGTTACCTGAGCATCAAACAATTCTTGGGTGCGATTCATGTTCACGTCGTCAGGATCATCTGCCCACTGGAACTCGTCACACTCAGGTTCTGTGCCACCAACCAAAAGAGCGTGGCCTGACTCGGGACGTATGTAAACGCCAAGATCTAAGTCACCAATGATTGGGTTGTTATCGAAATTTTTTGGCGCAGATACATGATGAACTTCCTGGCGCATTGGGCGAACCGAAACTGTGAAGTCGGATCCAACACCGGCTAAAGCGTTGATTCGACTTGCCCAAGGTCCAGCAACATTTACAACGACTGGACTTTCAATTTGTTCACCGTCGTTTAGCTCAATGCCACATACTCGACCATCAGCGGTCAAGATTTCAGTGACTTCCTTCTTGAATTTGAATTCAACACCCAAGCGCATTGCAGCATTCGCCAGATTCTCGGTGGCTAACAACGGATCGTTGATGTATCCACCTTCGGGGGTGTACATAGCTTCGATTGAGTCTGTAGCATCTTCCCAGAATTCGTCGTCGTCGATTTTCTTTGGTGGCCAATACATTCCAGTATCAATTCCAGGAACAATCTCTTGCATTCGCTTGGCATCAACGACTTCATGATTGATCCCAACTTCAGCGAACAATTTCTGCGTGAGTGGAATTGAAACCACCGGCACTTTAACCATCATCACGCCAATGTTGCGAACTTCAGCAATCACTTCATCAGCCGGTGCGTTTAGGTGGCTTCGCCAGTTTTTCCAACACTGGAAAGCTTCCCAAGAAAGTGCCACCGCATCATATGTGGAGTAGTTGAATCGAATCACCGCACTTGATGAACTGGTTGAGCCAAGACCAGGCGCTGCTGCTTTATCTATGACAATTACCGAAAGGCCTTTTCTGGCTAACTCAAATGCAACTGAGGAACCAATTACACCCGCTCCGATAACCACGGCATCACACTTGCTTGTCATCTAACTACTCCTGAATGTCTGCCTCACATTGTTTCAGGAAACCAACGTCATTGGCTAAAAACGGCTAAACCGCAAACAATTAATGTGCCGAGGAACATATAGGGCCCAAATGCAAGTCTTGATTTTCTCGTCATTCGCTTCGTTGCTAGTCCAATTATTGCAACCAGTCCCGCTATGAAAAATGAAACGAAGGTTGCAACCAGCCAGTAATCAGCCGAATACCACCCGACACAAAGGCCAAGTGGGAAAGCAAGCTTCACATCTCCCATGCCTAGCGATCCCTTGCTAGCAAGATAAAGCAGCAGGTAAACAAACATTGTTATGACTGCTGACCCTAGAGCAGCGACAAAACGAGTTCGGTCCGATGAAAGCCAGCTCGTGACACCCATAATGAGGATTTCGATTGCTGTAAACCCGCCAACTAAATGATTAGGAAGTCGGTGAGTTTTAAAGTCAATGATCGATAGCCGAATTCCAAAGTAGGCCAGTGGGATCAATGGCAGGAAACTGATCATTCCTCAAAGTTAATTCTTTGGCTTCAGACTCTTGAAAATTTATCCACAGGTCTGCCCTAGACTCGGAACACTAGATCTACTTAGAGGAGATTGTCATGAAGATTCTTATTGTTGGCGCTAACGGACTACTTGGATCTGGCGCTGTTGCCGCTTTATCTGCAGGCAATGAAATCATTCAAGCTTCTCGTACTGGTGATATTTCAGTCGACCTCACGGATCCAAAATCAATTGCTGCAATGTATGAAAAAGTGGGCAAAGTTGATGCCGTTATCTCCGCTACCGGCAAGGTTCCATTTAAGACTCTTTCTGAATTAACATTGGCTGACTACCAATCAGGAATCGATGACAAAGTCTTGGGACAGGTTGAACTAGTTCGTCAGGGTCTTGATTACGTTAACGATGGTGGATCGTTCACACTGACTACTGGAATTTTGGAACGCGCTGCGATTCCAACCGGTGTTGTTGCTTCACTATCAAACGGTGCTTTGGAATCTTTTGTAATGGCTGCCGCAATTGAAATGCCTCGAGGAATGCGTATCAACGTAGTTAGCCCAAGCGTTTTGGTTGAAGCTCCTGGCTACCATCCATACTTCATTGGCTTTGAACAAGTCACGCTAGAAGCATGTGGCGTGGCTTACGCCGAAGCAGTTAATGGGAGCACCAACGGGCACGTCTTCAAAGTTGGTTAGTTCTACCGATTAACTGGTACGACTTTCACACCAGTTGCTTCAAGCAAAATTAACAAGTCACGGTCTTTGCTTTGTGCGACCAATTCAATAACGCGTTCGGTTGGCCAAACCAAATCATCTGCATCAGTTCTCTGTAGAAAACTGACCTTGGCATTGGTAGCAGCCTTTAGGTCGTGAATTAGATCTGGATTCATTGGACCAACCAAAAGTACGTTTGTAACTGTTGCAGCAAAGGAAACTTCGACATCTTTTTCATGACGGTAGATTTCCCAGTGATAGCCCGCCACAATTCCGGTGCTAATCAAGATTCCAATAGCAAAACGCATATCACTAAACGTGTTTGCGCCAAGATTTGAGCTCAGAATTCCATCGAAAAGTTGGAACACAATCGTGATCAAAGAAATGATGGCAGTGATTCCACCGACACCAAATAGCAAGAACAAATAAGTTCTGCGAACCGGCGAACCATGTTCGGACTCAGGTTCGGTTTTTGCGATTCGCTGGATACGACTCCAGAAACGCCACCAGACTGGGCCAGCAACGATGATTACTGTGGCAGCACCAATAAGTGTGTTAATCGCACCTGGGCCCGACAGTCTATTTTGCTCAGTCAGCGCCTCAATGATGGCCACGATAACTATTGACATGCCAATAGCACTTGCTATCAAGCTGATTGCCGACATCAAGTATTCGTAAGTGCGTTGAATGTCAGTTCTAATTGACTGAATTGGCAACAATGATCTGTGATACCACCAGAACAAAAGTCCAGCGCTGGCAACAGCAGCAGACTGCGGGATGCCTGCAAAGTGATCAGCTATTTTCTGCGTCGAAGGTTCACCTAAGTTCCAAACCAAGACCTGATATAGCGAAACACTTAGCGACACGATTGCGGTGACTAGTGTTGCACCAACCCCTGCAATAAGAACATAACCGAGCCACAAGCTATCGGTTTTGATCGTGTTGGCATTCTTGATCCAGTAGTAAACCCATAGTCCACCAGCAATAAGCAAAGTTCCCAGTCCAAAGACAATTGGACTATCTGCTGGTACTAACTCAGTTTGCTGAGTGCCTAAGAAAACTGGATGACTGAGAATTGATGCAAAGATTCCGGTTAACACCTGAACTAGGCCGATCAATGCAGCTAAAGCAGTGATGAATGATCCCACAAAGTATTGAATTCGGAAATCGTTCTTTGGAATAACCGAATTAGAAATCTTAAGAACAATAATCCAGGCTGTGCCCCAAACAATTGATCTGGCAATTGATGAACCCAAAGCTGGATCATTATTCATTACGTTGTGTATGACGGCAATAATCGAAGTCAAGAACACCAATAGCGAAATGATTGCGGCTAGTGTCGCAAAAAATGTCGGGACAAAACCATGACCTTCTGAAGGATTTTCCCTTAGCGAATTTCTTAGCCAAATAGATAGCCCTGCCAATAGCGGTCCACCCACAATAACGAAAGCTAAATTGCTTGCTAACGAGCTTTGATCTGAATTAACAATGTTCGAAGTATCTAGCACTCTGCCTAGCAAGCCTGCAATACCAACAGTGACAATAATGAATATTCCAAAGACTAATGAATACTGAAAAAACAGTCTTACTGGTTGCGCGTTTGAATCAAGTGATTTTGATCGACTGGATACCTTGCGCACTATAGCTACTACTAGTGCGATCATGATGAGCGTTGGTACAAAAGAAAGCAAGATACTCATTATTTGTAAACACCTCCACATTCATACATTGGCCACGGTATTCCAGCGATTTTCCAGCCTGAATCATCTTTAGTAAGTCTGAATGTCTGAGTTTCGGAATAACCGTTATAGAACGGATCGCCATTGGAAGTTTCAATCTTTACTATGACACTGGCAGTAGTTTCTGATGAGGTCGTATCGGACAGCAGAATACGCAGCGAATCTTGAACATAGGCACGATCAAAATCTTCAAGAGTGCATTTGGAGTCCGCAGCCAAATAAGTCGAAGCCTGATCGAAGTCTTTGTCAGCAATTGAAGTTAGATACTGCTGGACTTTAGCCTCTGGTGAGTTCACATCCAACTGTGCTGTTGGATCCTTAACAGCAAAAATTGCAATCAATGCGATTGCCGCAATAGCAGCAATAACAATCCCAAGAATTCGATTAGCTCTTTTTTCTCTCATATTTTCAGGCTACGCCTGCACGTACCCAAAAGCAACGGCCTAGTCCATGTGCATGGCGGGTGCGGTATCAGGTTTAATGAATTACCGTGGAAACATGCAGATAAAGACTCTCTCACTTCTTCTCGTAACCGCATTCTTAATTGCAGCTTGCTCGGGACAAACGGAATCTGCAAGCTCATCATCGCCAAGTAACGAACCGAGCATTCCAGTCGCTTCAGCTACTCCTGAAGAAGTCTTTGATCCAGTTTCATTACCTGCGCTTATGCAAACCGAAATCACTGGTACAGATTTAGTTGTTGGAGATGCAATTGACAGTAATGCCAACTACACAAGACATCCAGTCACTTATAAGGCAAATGAATTCACAATCTCTGGAATCATGAATATTCCTAAAGGTGATGGACCTTTTCCAACGCTAGTTCTAGGACATGGCTATATTGATCCCAAGATTTACACATCTGGACGTGGACTGATTCGCGAGCAAGCTTACTTAGCTAATCAGGGTTACATAGTGCTACACACTGATTATCGAAATCATGCCAGTAGCGATGATGATCCAAACAACGATACAAATCTTCGTCTTGGTTACACCATTGATGTAATTGCTGCTGCCCGTGCACTCCGCGAATCAGGTTTACCACAAGTTGATACACAAAAGATCGGTTACCTCGGTCGATCAATGGGCGGCGGAATTGGTTATAACGTTGCCACTGTTGCACCTAATGAATTTGATGCGATTGTTTTGTATGCGCCAGTGAGTGCCAACTACGTTGATAACTTCAACAAATGGGGTCGAAACATGCCAGCAGTTGGCAACCCAATTATTGAGAGATTCGGTAGTCCAGAAGACACCCCAAAATTTTGGGCAGGAATCTCAGCAGAAAACTACTTCGAAAAAATCAATGATCCAATAATGATTCACCATGGAACTGCAGACAGTATTTGCAAATTAGCCTGGTCAGAGCGAGCAGTAAGTCAGATGCAAGCGCTTGATAAAGATGTGACTCTTCATATTTATGAAGGTGAGCAACATGCTTTTGAGCCGCAGTTGGAGTTATCTTTGCAACGGTCAGTGGAGTTCTTTAAGCAGAATCTTTGAGTCGGGATTTAGTAGAAACTGTATTT
>JBIIAS010000053.1:0-8062 GCA_044239795.1 Candidatus Nanopelagicales bacterium
GAGTTTGTCGACAATGTTTCGGGTGCAATGCCAGGACTTGATCGTCCAGCTTTAGCTGATTTAGTTTCCCGCGTTGGTGGAAAAGTTGCACCTAAGTTTGGTTGGACCGATGTTGCAAGATTTTCTGCAATGGGAGTGCCAGCTGTAAATCTTGGTCCAGGCGATCCTGGGTTAGCACATTCTCGAAATGAACATGTTTCCGTTGCTCAGCTCAAGCAGTGCGAAGAAACCGTATTTGATTGGTTAAAGGGTTAATGGAACACATTGAATTAGAAGTTGCAATTCAGGCTCCGGCCCAAAAAGTATGGGATGCCATTACTAATTGGGAAGCTCAAAGCAAGTGGATGCTTGGCACAAAAGTTTGGCCAGTAGATGGTGATGGCACAGGGGTCGGTGGCAAGATCGAAGCATTCACCGGAGTCTGGCGCATTGGTTTCTTGGACACTATGGAGGTCACTGCTTGGGACCCACCAAAGCGCTGCGACGTAAACCATACTGGTCGCGTTGTGCGAGGTACTGGAACCTTTGAAGTAGTGCCTACTGGAGATTCAACTTCAAAGTTCATTTGGAGTGAAGACTTAGATCTACCACTTGGAGTTTTGGGCAAAGTTGGATTCTTTTTTATGAAGCCAGGATTTGTGTTTGGTGTTCGCAAGTCACTAGAAAAGTTTGCCGACCATGTAGAGCAAGGCAAGCTGTAAAGAATACTTTTTTGCAACATTGGTTTATTCAAAAAAAGCCACTATTTACAAGGGTTTTCCTGAATTATCAGGATTTCGTTACCGCCTGTTTTTAAGGGATAATAGATGTAACAAAGCGAAATTCACGGAACTTATCGGAAGGTGACCAAAATGGCAGCTATGAAGCCACGCACTGGCGACGGCCCAATGGAATGCCCAAAAGAAGGTCGCGGCTATGTTCTTCGAGTTCCACTCGAAGGTGGCGGACGCTTAGTTGTTGAACTTAATGCTCAGGAAGTTAAAGACCTTGGAGCAGTTCTAAAAGACACAGTAAGTTCAATGCCGAAAAAATAGGTAAACCTATTTTTTCGGCATCAATAAATATTGCATAAATGAACTCTACTTCTGATTTGAATCCGGTTCACGGATTCAAATCAGAAGTAACTAGTTACTTCTTTGGCATCAGTAGATATTGCACCAGTAGAGCTACTTCTTTACAGCCACTAACAATCCGCCACCAACAGGTAGCAACGATCCAACAAAATCTTCATTGCTAGCTAGCGCTTCAATCGCACCGCGCATGGCAACTGTATCTGGATCGCGCTGCGCAGGATCAGCTAACTTATCGTTCCAAAGTGCGCGATCAATAATCAACAATCCACCGCTTCGCAGTAACTTCAATGCTCGAGAAATATGATCTGCAAGTTCAAGCGGCTTGCCGGCAATCAAAACAATGTCGTATGCAGATTCAGTCAGGCGATCCAGAACTTCATCAGCTCGGCCATTAATCAAGCGAACTCGGTTCGGTGCAATTCCGGCTTGGGAGATTGCGTCCTTGGCAATCAACTGATGCTCAGCTTCAACGTCAACGCTGGTTAGAACACCTTCGGAATTCATACCGTCTAACAGCCAAAGCGCTGAGACTCCAGCGCCTGTTCCAATTTCAACAACGTTCTTTGCATCTACAGCTGCAGCTAAAGTTCGCACAATGCTGCCAGCTCCAGGTCCCATTGCGACGCAGCCAATTTCAGCAGCTTTAGCGCGGGCGTGGGAACGGATTCCGTCTTCGCCTGCCCAGCTTTCGGCGTAGTCAGTGGAAGCGCGGTGGATTGCCAGGATACGTGGATCTGTTGGTGCCATGAAGTAAGCGTACGGCCACGACTGGAATTTGGCTAAGGTCCTGCCAATTTTTGACTAGTTATCGCACTAGAACTAGCCCGACAGGGAGTTCGAATGGCACCCCGTGGGATTCATCAGAGAGAATAGGGGTATAACAAAAATCCAAGCATTATCCAGAAAGTTAGGTCATGACCCAGACCCCGGAAGACCCACAGAACTTGCCCGAGACACCTACTTCTGTCGACTTACCTGCTTACGATTCACATTCATCAACACTGGACACCAGCCCCATTGAGCCCGTTGCTGTGCCCGCAGAAGTTCCGGCAGCTATTGCTCCAGTGCCAACTCCAACATTCGTTTATGCGCCTCCAGCTACGTTCGCTGAGCAATCTGCAGGAAGTGCTTCACCAGCAGTAAAAAAGGCAATCATTGCCGGAGTTATCAGTGGCCTGTTGGCCGGCATGATCGGTTTCATGAGCGCTTCCATGATCGGCAATACTCCGGCTCCAGCTATCTCGCTTCCAGCCACTAGTGGCGATACCTCGCCTCGTGCGGATGATTCCATCGCTGGAATCGCCCAAGCCGTTCTACCTGTTGTGGTTTCAATTGACGTTTCTTCTAGTCAAGGTTCAGGAACTGGATCCGGCTTCATTATTCGCAGCACTGCTAATGAATCACTGGTACTAACAAACAATCATGTTGTTGAGGGTGCAGGTGGATCGCAAGACATCACTGTTACTTTTCAAGACCAATCACAAGCTTCAGCAACCATAGTTGGAACTGATGCCTCATATGACTTGGCAGTCTTGCGAATCGATCGTGGAAATTTACCAGTTGCAGCGCTCGGTGATTCTGATGATGTTGTTGTCGGCGATGCCACTATTGCAATCGGCTCTCCACTAGGCCTAACTGGAACTGTTACCAGTGGAATTGTTTCCGCTCTGAATCGTCCGGTAACTGCTGGGGATGCCACTGATGTTTCGTTCATCAGCGCAATTCAAACTGATGCCGCAATTAATCCAGGAAACTCTGGTGGTCCGTTAGTTAACTCCCGTGGTGAAGTTATCGGAGTCAATTCCGCAATTGCTACCACTGGCAGTTCAGTATCTGGCCAAAGTGGAAGCATTGGTCTTGGCTTTGCAATTCCAATCAATCAAGCCAGACGAGTAGCTACTGAACTAATTGCAACCGGATCATCTACGTATCCAATAATTGGCGTTCAACTAGATATGACATATGAAGGTCAGGGCGCGTTAGTCGAATCTGTCGTCGAAGGCGGACCAGCATCTGAAACTGAACTTGCAGCTGGAGATGTAATTACCGAAATCGATGGTGTAAAAGTTAGTGACGGGACGGAACTTGTAGTTCGAATCCGAGCGAAAAATCCAGGTGACGTAGTCGAGTTAACTCTTGATGACGGCAGCGTCATTGAAGTTACCTTGGGTTCAGATCAAAACTAGCTTTAGCTAGGGGAGTAAAGTAGGGCTATGAATATCGGGTGGACAGAGTTTTTAGTCATGGCGATTATCGGCCTGATTGTCTTTGGGCCGGAACGTCTTCCTGAAATGGCCGGACAATTCGCCAAGTTTGTTAAGACGATGCGAACAAAGGCTAGTGAGGCAACTGCGGAACTAACTGGGTCAGTAGACACCAAAATAGTAACTGATTTAGCGAAAGACCTGCGCGGACTCACGCCTCGCGGACTCACCACCAAAGCAGTTTCATCAGTGGCAGGACTAGCTGGAATGTCTGGGAAGACTAAGGTTGCAACTCCTGGATCAGCAAAAACTAATCCATTATTTGATCCAGACGCCACTTAATCGCGATTAGGTGTAACTCCTAAGTTCATTCCAACTAAGCCACGTGGACGAGTTCCAAGCTTGGTAGCCATTTCGATAATGGCTTTTGAAGCCGGCGCATCTGGATGCGAAAGCACAAATGGCATTCCAGCATCGCCACCTTCGCGTAAACCTGGATCGAATGGAATTCGACCTAACAGCGGAACTTCTTGACCAACATTTTGGCTAAGTGTTTCGGCAACCATTTTTCCGCCACCAGAACCAAACATGTCGATTGGCTCACCACAGTGTGGGCAAGCAAAGGCAGACATGTTCTCAATCACACCACTCACGCGTTGATTAACTTGTGGCGCCAACATGCCAGCACGGATCGCTACGTCTGCAGCAGCTGGTTGCGGAGTTGTAACAATGATTAATTCGCTCTGTGGTAGCAAGTGAGCTGTGCTGATTGCGATGTCACCTGTGCCCGGTGGCAGGTCTAGAAGTAGTACGTCTAGGTCGCCCCACCAAACTTCGCTTAAGAATGATTCAAGGTAACGGTGCAACATCGGACCACGCATAGCCACTGGTTCGTGACGACCTTTTGGCTTTAGTGGCAACATGGACATAACGCGAACATCATGACCTTGTGGCGGCATGATCATGTTTTCAACTTTGAGTGGAGCCTGGGTTACGCCCATCATGTCGGGAATTGAGTGACCGTAAATATCAGCATCAACAATGCCAACTGATAAACCTTGCACGGCCATTGCTGCAGCCAGATTGGTTGTGACTGAGGATTTTCCAACGCCACCCTTGCCGGATGCAATCGCATAAATTCTGGTCAATGAGCCAGGCAGGTTGAATCGAATCTCTTTGGTTGGCCCTTGCAGTTTTTCCCGGAGCGCAGTTCTTTGCTCAGGACTCATCACATCAAGTTCAACTTCAACTTCCGTAACATCTCTGACTTTAGAGACTGCATCTTTGACGTTGTTGACGATAGTGTCCTGCATCGGGCAGGCCGAGATGGTCAGGTAAACACCGACAGTTACTTTGCCACCAGCAATGGAAACGTCTTTAACCATTCCAATGTCGGTGATAGGTCGGCGAATTTCTGGATCAATTACGGTTGCGAGAGCGGCTTGAACAGCTTCTTGGTTAACACTCATGAAGTTTCTGGGTCATCCTTTTTGTCAGCATTTTGTATCTCTTTGAATTCTTCCAGTAAGTCACGGATCTCGCCACGTAGGTAGTCTCGTGTGACAACTTCACCTAGTGCTAGGCGCAATGATGCAATTTCACGAGTCAAGAAATCGGAATCAGCCATTAGTCGCGCTGTGCGATCACGATCGTCTTGCAAAATTGCGCGTTCGCGATCAGCTTGGCGATTTTGTGCCAACAAAATCAGCGGCGCAGCATAGGAAGCCTGCAATGACAAACACAAAGTTAAAAATAGGAACGGAAATGCATCTACCCGAAGGTGACCCGGGGCAACTGTGTTCCAGAGAATCCAGCTAAAGACCACAAATGTCATGTAGCCAAGAAAACGCCAAGAACCTATGAATCGAGCAACTCGTTCGCTTACGCGACCAGCAACTTCAGAGTCAACAGTTGGACGTATGGTGCGTCCTCTTTCTAAAGGCTGATCTAAACGTGGTCCTCTTCGTTCGTTGCGTGCCATGATCAGCCCTCCTCATCTATCTCGTTTTCCCGCCAGTCTTCTGGCAGCATGTGGTCGATTACGTCATCAATAGTTACTGCGCCGATCAAATGACCGTTTGCATCAACTACCGGTAGTGCAACCAAGTTGTAAGTCGCGAAATATCTAGCAACTTGGCCAAGTGGTGCTTCTGGACCTATTGGCGTTAGCGATGTGTCAAGAACGCCGGAAACCAAACTTGACGGTGGTTCCCGAAGCAGTCTTTGAACGTGAGCAACGCCTAAGTATTTTCCAGTTGGTGTTTCAAGAGGTTGCCGAGTTACGTAAACCTGAGATGCAAGCGCAGGAGAGAGCTGCTCTTCTCGCACTCGCGCTAAGGCTTCAGCAACTGTGGCATCAGTTGAAAGCACGATTGGTTCTGTTGTCATCATGCCGCCGGCGCTGAAGTCATCGTAAGTTAAGAGCCTTCTTAGGTCCTCAGCTTCATCTGGTTCCATAGCCTCGAGATATTCTTCAGCTTGCTCTGGTGGCAATTCGGAAAGTAAGTCAGCTGCGTCATCTGGATCCATTTCTTCCAAGACATCGGTTGCACGTTCTAAGCCAAGCTCAGACATAATCTCTACACGATCATCTTCTGGCAGTTCTTCGAAAACATCTGCAAGCTTTTCAACGTCAAGTCCTTGAATAAGTTCAAGACGACGCTTCTGTGGCAACTCTTGCAACAAGTTTGCTAAGTCGGCAGGACGCATAGTTTCAATGGAAGCCAACAAATGGTCAACTGGTTGTTGGTCGCTTTCATTAAACAAACCAGTAACTGCGCTCCACTCAACCGCAACAGTTTCACCTCGACGACCAAACCCTGAACCAGCCTTGCGAATAAATAGGCGACTGATAGTCCATTCTTGGGTTCGCTCTTGAGTCATTCCGATGTCTTGAACTGTTACCGCTTCACTTGTCTCAATTAGGGTTACGCGACGGTCCAAAAGTTCGGCGATCACTAAAGTTTCTTCAGCACGACCTTCAAATCTGCGAAGGTTTACAACACCACTTGTTACAACTGAACCTGGCTCAATCGAAGTAATGCGAGCCATTGGCACGAAAATTCTGCGGCGCGGGGCAACTTCGACAACAAAACCCAAAACTGTAGGTGCTCTGCCAGTTGAGCGTGAGGTCACGACGACATCACGAATCTTGCCTACTTGATCTCCCACGGAGTCAAATACGGCAGTCCCAGCCAGTCTGGCTAGGTAGATGCGGGTCTGTGTTGTGCTCACGTGTCGAGATTACCCGTTAAGACCTATATCTAAAGAATCCGAAGTTTGACCAAATACCTGATTTCCTTTTGAATTCACGGGATATTCATCTAGGGTCAAGTGTCAAGATAGATCTCACCGCGCTACCTTCATAGGAAATGGAATATCAATGAACCAGACAAATCGATTTACTGGAAAAACTGCGATTGTCACTGGCGGAGCCGGTGGAATCGGAACTGCAATTTGTCAGCGTTTAGCTGGTGAAGGTGCGTTCGTCGTTGTTACTGACACAAATGCAGATAACGCACACAAAGTAGCTGCGGATATAACTGCAAGCGGTGGATCTGCAATAGCAATTCCAGCAGACATCTCCAGTGAATCTGCTTGCACAGATTTGATTTCTCAGGCGTTCGAACTTCGCGGCCAAATTGACGTCCTTGTGAACAATGCAGGAATCATGCGTCGTGGAAATATTCTAGATATCAGCGTTGACGACTGGAACGATTTATTTGCCGTCAACATAACTGCAATGTTCCACTTATGCCGCGCTGCACTTCCACACATGATTGCTGGTGGCGGAGGCGCCATTGTTAACACTGCATCGCAATGGGGTTTACACCCAGCTCCAAATTGCATCGGCTACAACGTAACTAAAGCAGCTGTTGCATCCTTCTCACAAAACTTGGCAAGAGATTACGCACCGCACAATGTGCGAGTAAATGCAGTTTGCCCTGGTGAAATTCACACACCAATGCTCGAGGCTGGTGCCAAGCGATCAGGTCGAACCATCGCAGATCTTGATGCGTTAGTTCCGTTCGGTCGAGTTGGTCGCCCGGATGAAGTTGCAGCGCTCGTTGCATTCCTTGCTTCCGAAGAAGCTGCGTTCATGTGTGGCTCACTCGTAGAGATCACTGGCGCACAACCTGTTGCTTAGTTTGTCTTTCAAGCCGAGAAGTAGAATTAGCAAATGCGCGGTCAACCGGGAACATTTCTTTACTTCTTGGCGCGCAGACTTACAAAGATTGAAGTTCATGGTGAAGAAAATCTCCGTGCCTTAAATTCGCCTGGTCCAGCAATGCTGGTCATAAATCACACGACGGTAGTAGATGTTGTTGTTGTGGTTGGCACGCTACACAAACTTGGTTACACAGTTGACGGACTTTGCAAGGGAAGTTGTCAGCATCATAGGCATTTACGACCGGTTGGAACGTCAGACATGTGGAACTTCCCGTTGGCAAAACAGATAGTCACAGGCAGCGGAATCATTCCAACGGACCAACATGATGGTCGAAGTGCTTATCGAGCTGCCAGAACTGCATTGAAGAAAAACGAATGTGTATTGATGTATCCCGAAGGCGATGTGCAGATCAATGCTGATGCTTCACCAAGACCATGGCGACCTGGAGCTGCTGCGCTAGCAAAGTCTGTTGCAATGCCAGTTCTGCCGATTGCGCACCATGACACTAGGAAGCTTGGTTCCGGATCAGTTGAGCGAAGTATCTTGCAAGCGCTTTCGAAAGTTTTCCGCAGACCAACAATTCATTTACTTTTCGGTACTCCGGTAATGGCCAG
>JBIIAS010000054.1:0-8059 GCA_044239795.1 Candidatus Nanopelagicales bacterium
ACCCATCAGAGTGTCGGTTGCACGGTTGATGCCGTCAATCAAGCTGTGGCGGGTGCCGTACTTGTTATCGAACTTGGACTTGGTGACTGAGTCGTTAACGTTGATAGCTGGGAACATAAGTGTTCCTTCACGGAACATGTCATACAGACGAAGTACACCAGTTGTAGTTTCTTCGGTTACGCCTATGATCTCGGATCCAACTGTTGTCCAACGCTTTGGATCTTCGCCAAGTGAACGTTGCAATAGCGAAAGCACAACGCCATACTCTTCGGAGTCCGCGCCAGCAGGATCTGGAACAAAGCCTGCCTTTTCAAATTCAGTTCCCTTGTGGATCAACATTGTGGCGTCGCCACCGTCATCAAGGATCATGTTTGGTCCGGTTTGTCCTGGCCAACGAAGCGCCTGCTCAGTGCACCACCAGTACTCTTCTAGACTTTCTTCTTTCCAGGCGTAAACCGGAACACCATTTGGTGCATCTACGGTTCCGTTCGGACCAACTACGACAGCAGCGGCTGCGTGATCTTGAGTTGAGAAGATGTTGCAAGATACCCAACGCACATCAGCGCCAAGTTCAACCAAAGTTTCAATCAGGACTGCAGTCTGGATAGTCATGTGCAGGGAACCCATGATGCGGGCACCCTTAAGTGGCTTGGTAGCTCCAAACTCAGCGCGCATAGCCATAAGGCCTGGCATTTCGTTTTCGGCTAAGCGAATTTCGTTACGACCATATTCGGCAAGCGAAATGTCGGCAACTTTGAAGTCATTTGGGCCTAAGGCCATGGTGGTACTCCTCGTGAAAAGGTTTGGATTCTGGGACAGTGTGTCCGCAACGTCACGAGGCTTCGATGGCTAGCGGTAGTTCTATTGTGTCACAGCCCAGTGGTTTTGGCCGAACTGGCTCTCAGTAATGGGCTTTACGACTGTTTCCCTTTATCCAAATCAGGCTCTAAAAACACATACTGGGCACTCGGTACTGCAATTCGCAACAAGCGTTCCGCTTCATCAATGCCACGTGCAATTTCTTCTGCAGAGTCAGATTTTGCAATCGCAATCTTTGCGCCAACCAAAAGCGCATCGGGCCCAACGTGCAAAGTACGAAGATGAATAACTCGCTCAACAAGTGGTGCTGAAGTTAGTGCGGCATGGACCGCGTCATACTCTTCTGGCAATGCACCTTCGCCAATGAGCATTCCGGCCATCTCGCGAACCAGAATGATTGCAATCAAGATAAGCAGCGAACCAATCGCCATCGCACCCAGACCATCCCAACGTCCGTCGCCAGTGATTACTGCGGCACTGACGCCAATCAAGGCAAAATTCAGACCAACAAGTGCACCAAAGTCCTCGAGCAAGATGACTGGAAGTTCGGGTTGGCGAGCATCCTTAACAAATTTGGCAAATGAACGGTTGCCACGAACTTTGTTGGTTTCGATGATTGCAGTGC
The DNA here is from genome assembly GCA_044239795.1 of Candidatus Nanopelagicales bacterium. Classification (GTDB taxonomy): domain Bacteria; phylum Actinomycetota; class Actinomycetes; order S36-B12; family UBA5976; genus UBA5976. The sequence continues at coordinate 1,445 of JBIIAS010000054.1, forward strand.
GGAAGGAAAGGGATTCCAAAACGATAGCAACTAAAAGAACGAGAATTGCGATCCAGAAATCCTTAACTGGTTCTGGATGATTCCATTTATGCAAACCTTCGTAGAAGGAATAAATGCCACCAACCATGAACAGCACAATTGCAACCATGAACCCATATACATAACGAACTCGGCCATAACCAAACTGATACTTTTCATCTGCAACTCGACGGGAACGCTTTCCCCCAATCAAAAGCAAAACCTGATTGAATGCATCTGCTACCGAGTGAATTGCTTCAGACAACATAGAAGTTGAACCCGTAATGGCAAAGGCAAAAAACTTACTGATTGCAATTCCAGCATTTGCCAGCAAAGCTGCAATGACTGCTTTGGTACCACCTTCGGTACTCATTTGCGATTCCTTAAATTAGAAAATCAATCTTTACTAACTATTAACTTAGTAAGCCAGCCTTTAGCTGATTGATAGTACTGATTTCCGATGGATCGATTCCTAGCGCGAGGCCGGCATAAACACTGGCCCAATCTGTAGGAACTATTAGTGATGCTAATCGACTAATTGGATGACCGTCCTGAGCCTGAATCAAAGTTACTGGCACATTACGATCGCTTGCGATCTTCCTAACCAGTCCAATTCGCTTTTCAACCGCTGGATGTTCATTTGTGTCACGCAAAATGAACAGATGTGTTCGGCGATCAATTGCACCGTCATTGTCGCTGAAAATATCTCGGGCAGGAGCAGCACCTGCTAGCACACCGTCAAAGGCAACGATTTGATTGTGCCCAACTTCTGGAAGCTCGCCATGTACTGCAGGAATCTTTGCGTTCTCAGCAAGTTGTGCCATGAATCGACCAGCAGCTGTGGCGCCGATCATTCCAGTACCCCAAACCATTGGCAGCGAACCAGCACAAGTTAAGGCCAGGCTCTTTGCGAAGTTTTCACCTAATGGTGCTGACGGTCCGTTTGCCACACTTAACTCATCCATCAAGTCTGCAGCGATATCAAATTCGTTTTCATCAATGTGCGCAATGCCCAGCGCATTTGCAACCATCAGCAGTGGAGTCGCATGCGTCCAAAGTGAAGCACGTGGGCTGCGGCCTTTTGCATCAATTGCAAAGTGGACTGCGCCGCTAATTGATTCTGAGAGTTTCTCTAAGTCGCTGCCACCTGCGCCGATTGAGATCACGCGAGCGCCACGGCGCCCAGCTTCGGCAGTTGTGCTTAAGGTTTCCTCGGTCATACCTGAGCAAGAAACTCCAATTACAACATCCATAGATCCAACCCAGCCAGGCAGGCTGTGCGATTGCTCTAACACGATCGGGACGGGGGCAGACTGACCAAGTACTGCGCGCATAACTTGCCCGCCAACACCTGAACCACCAAGCCCAGCAAAGACAATGTTGCGTGGTTGGTCACCTTTTGAGATTTGAGCTAAATCTGATCGACTTATTGTTGCTACGGCTTCCCGCATTTGAGCGCCTGAACTAGCAACTGCCGGCAACATATCGCTGGCATCTAGGGCAGACATGCCTGCGATGTCATCCAGCAACAGGTCGTCAATCATGGACAAAAGACTACCCGACCATCATTGACAGCACGGAGTCCCGAACGATTTCCATATTCTCAACATCTTTAGCTTCAACATTCAAGCGAAGCAGTGGCTCAGTATTACTGGAACGAACATTGAACCACCAGCCATCGCCAGAAACTGTTAGGCCGTCAAGCTCATCAATTTCGCTTCCCTGCTTTATCGCAGTTTCTTTAATTCTTGCGATCACAGCTTTGGCGTCCGTTACCTTGGTGTTGATTTCGCCGCTCATGACGTAGCGCAAGTAGGGCTTTAGAAGTTCGCTCAAGGTTGTGGAATCAGGAGTTTCGCCAAGCGCAGCAAGTGCATGCATTGCAGCGAGCATTCCAGAGTCGGCTTTCCAGAAATCTCGGAAATAGAAATGTCCGGAATGTTCGCCACCGAATATCGCACCGGTCTCAGCCATCGTTGCTTTGATGAATGAGTGACCTACGCGAGTGCGGACTGCAGTGCCACCATTTTCAATCACGATCTCTGGAACTGCCCGTGAAGTGATCAAGTTATGAATGATTGTTGAACCAGGAACTTTTGTTAATTCACGCGTCGCAATCAGTGCAGTCAAAGTTGATGGATCGACGATGCCACCTTTTTCATCAACAACGAAGCAGCGGTCAGCATCGCCATCAAATGCAAGACCAATATCCGCGCCAACCTCTAGAACTCGTTTTTGAAGGTCGCGCAAATTCTCTGGATCAATTGGATTTGCTTCATGATTTGGGAAGGTGCCATCTAATTCGAAATACATGGCATCAATCTCAAGTGGTAACGATGGCAGAATCTCGTCACCCAACACGGCTGGAACGGTAAAGCCACCCATACCGTTGCCAGTGTCAATCACAACTTTTAGTTTGCGAGATTTATCCAGCGGCACTAACTCGCGTAAATACTGCGCGTAGGCGGCCAACATATCCTGCGTCGTTGCTGATCCATATGGTCCGTCATAACTTGGCAGGTTTTCACTTTCAAGTAATTCGCGAATCTGTGACAAGCCAGAGTCTTGTCCAACTGGAGCTGCGCCTGCTCGACATAACTTAATGCCGTTGTATTCAGCTGGGTTATGACTTGCAGTAAACATTGCACCAGGTATATCGAGACGTCCTGATGCGAAATACAAACCATCAGTAGAACAAAGTCCAATGTTCACGACATCCACGCCTGCAGAAGTGACACCATCGATAAAGGCGGCAACTAGATCTGGTCCGGTAGGTCGCATGTCACGTCCGATCACAATGCGCCCGGCTCCACCATCACTTGCGCGGATCCCTAGGACTTCCACGAAAGCGATGCCGACTTCTTTAGCTAAGTCAGGTCCCCATTGATCTGGAACTACGCCACGGATGTCATATGCCTTGATTAGGGCTGATAGATCGCGCATTTGCTAAGTCTAGGAGTAGTAAGGTGCCAAGCCCCTAGGGCTTAAGCCTTCTGCCATTAGTTCTGTGGGCTTTGACCTGAATCTCGAAGCACGCGCAGGTGCCCTCGACGATTTACTTCCACCATTTCATCGGCAGGTTCTACTCGACCAATTTCGCGGACTGCATTAGCTAACGCTTCGATATCATCAACACTTGGCTTCAATGCTTCTGGGTCTGGCGCAAGGCGAACCACATCCCAGCCGCGCGGAGCAGTCATTCGGGCCGCATGGTCCTCACATAGGTCGTAACAGTGTGGTTCCGCAAAAGTTGCCAGTGGGCCTAGGACTGCGGTGGAGTCTGCATAGACATAAGTCAGCGTCGCAACAGCTCGTTTGCTGCACGATGGCTTTGAACAACGACGTGATCCCACATTCGCCAAACTAGCCGACATAGTCTTGGGCTATGGGTATCGAAACACCAAAAGGTGGGCGGACATGAAAACAGGTGCAGCCAAAAGCATAAAGCGCGACCGGCATGACCGAGGTTTGCGTGGGCCAGTGCTGCCACATTCAGCACCATCACACGAATCCACTGATCAATTCTTCGTTCGCGAAATGCGCGAGGCAGTAGAGGACCTCGATGCTCGTTTAGGGACCATGCTGACTTCAATTAAATTTGCACTCGAGGAAATTCCAAACAAACGTGATCTAACTTTTGCGAGCGGTCATGTGCCATTGGGTCGAATTGATCAAGGCAATCCAACGACGATTGTTTTGTATCAACGCCCGATCGAAATGCGCGCGGATTCGAAAGAACTATTGCAACGAGTCGTGCGAGATGTATTAGCCGAGTTGGTCAGTTTGGTTACTGGCCTTCGCCCAGATGATGTGGATCCCAATTATGAAGGTCCGGAAATTCGAAGCTAGTCACTTCTGACTTGGATGGCCAAAAGCAATCGGCCCCAATCCATAAGGATTAGGGCCGATTAAAAAGCTTTGAAAACTATCCTGCCTGTGTTTACTCAGGCGGATTTACTATCCTGCCTGTGCGCGCTTTAGGCGACGACGCTCGCGTTCTGATAAACCGCCCCAAATACCAAAGCGTTCGTCATTTTCTAGCGCGTATTCAAGGCACTCGACCTTGACTTCGCATGAGCTGCAAACTCGCTTTGCTTCGCGAGTTGAACCGCCCTTTTCAGGGAAGAATGCTTCGGGATCGGTCTGGGCACAAAGCGCACGTTCGTGCCAACCCAGATCGTCAGTTTCAGTGAAGGGAAGCAGAGCGAAATCGCTCACTTGAGACCTCCTGGTTAGTCGCAACAAGTTAGCTGCTGCCCGGATGCGAGCGACTAACCCTTTTGTTACGCGGTCGGTAAACCGAACTTCCCTTTAAATTACACAGGTGTTATTCGTTTGACAAGTCATATTCGTTTAAAAATAAGGCTTTTTACTAAATCTTGGTAAAAACCACCTATTTCAATGGGTTTTCTACAAAAAATAAAAATCAGAAATATCGGCGTTTCGCCTGCATCGGTGGGCACAAAAATTCACTAATCAGCAACGTGATTTAAAACTGAAATACTCAAACTCATGACAATTACAACTGAAGTCGATGAGAGCACCTGGTACTCAAATCCAGCTGCTCGAAATTGGTCTTGTGTTGCGCCCGCCAAGGAAGTTGCTCGGTTTCATCAGAGTCTGCCCAACTATTCCGTCACGCCCTTAATCGAGTTGCCAGCGATTGCTGCCGAACTTGGCGTGGGTCGATTGTTTGTGAAGGATGAATCAGCGCGCATGAATCTTTCGGCCTTCAAAATATTGGGTGCCGCGTGGGCGGTAGCACAGGCCTTAACTGATGGTGCTAACCCAGCCGATATTGATGATGTTAAATCTGCTATCGACTCAGATAACAAGCCAACCTTGGTAGCGGCAACAGATGGAAATCATGGCCGCGCTGTTGCTCACATGGCCAAGCGTTTGGGACTAGAGTGCGCAATTGTTATTCCCGATGGTGTCAGCGAACAAGCAATCAACAACATTGCTGGTGAAGGTGCCGAGATTACAATCATCGATGGCAACTATGACGAAGCTGTTGAACTGGCAAAAGAAATCACTTCAACCCTTGACAACACTATTCATATTCAAGACATGTCCTGGCCAGGTTATGAACAGATTCCTAATTGGATCATCGAGGGTTACACAACTCTCTGCGTTGAAACTGATGAACAGTTGCGGGAACTTGGATCTGGTCCAGCCGATTTAGTTGCAGCTCCAGTTGGAGTCGGTGCATTCTTGCATTCAGTCTTGGCCCATTACCGAAGCCAGCCTGGACGAAACCCAGTTGTCCTTAGTGTTGAAGCAACTGGCGCAGCTTGCGTTTTGAAATCTTTACAAAACGGTGAGCTAACAAGTGTCGACACCGTGCCGACCATCATGGCTGGTATGAACTGTGGTACTCCGTCATCCGATTCGTGGCCAACTCATCAAGCTGGCGTTGATGCAGCAGTTTCTCTCACCGATGATGAAACTCGTTTGGATTTAAAGGTACTTGCTGATCTCGGAGTTGATGCTGGTCCCTGTGGCGCAGCGACGTTGTCTGGGGTTCGTAAAGCTCTATCAACACAGCAGCGACGCGACGAACTTGGCGTCACAAAAGATTCAGTAATCGTTTTGTTCAGCACCGAAGGCCGCGCTGCAAATCCATTGAGTTAATGGCGATTAAGAAACCGGTTCGTCAGTTAGCCACTGCGGTGATGGCAAGTGGACTAGAACAAGTCCAAGAATCGCTAGCACTGAATTTCTAAATGCCGGCTCTAGGCCATTCCAGTCAGTTGAACGCCACATCTGGAACCATTCCCCACCAATTGTGATGAATCCACCCATGAACAGAACCACGATCATCAGTAAGCCAATGGTGCTGAACTTACGGGCTGCAAAGTAAAGCTTGGTCTTGCTGGACTTAATCCAAAGGAAAGTTGCATACATCAATACAAGTGCTGCGATTGATTCCCAAATGATTACGCCAACGTACGCGATCGTGATTACGGTTTCGTTTGTGATTGCGCGACCCATTACATCAGGATCTAGGCCAACACCTTCGCCCTGACCAAAGTTTGTTGTGTCCATGCGAAGGACGTGATTTACGAAATCAAAGTTTGTTTCATAGTCAAAGATGTTGCCGATAGCTACGAGCAACATATAGAGCCCGTTGATTGCAACTACAACTGCGGCAGCCATTGCTAAGGAGCCAAAACCCCAAGTTTGTTTTTTAGTTTTATCCGTCATTACATTTCCCCTCGTCAGAACTCTTTATGAGCATGGCAGAAGAAATCAGGAAATTCGGACATTTCTATTTCTCAGGGGTTCAATAGCAGGGTTATCCATGTCTAGATTCGCAACAATCAACGTGACCAAGGCCGGGGAATCAATCCCTATCTAACATTCAAACAACGTGGCCAGGGCCGGGGTCGAACCGGCGACCTTTCGAGTTTCAGTCGAACGCTCGTACCAACTGAGCTACCTGGCCACGCAAAATCGATCAACATCAAAGATGAAAACCGACCTTGCAGCGACCCCGACGGGACTCGAACCCGCGACCTCCGCCGTGACAGGGCGGCGCGCTAACCAACTGCGCTACGGGGCCTAGATACCCAACATTACGTTGAGTACTTCAGC
>JBIIAS010000055.1:0-7979 GCA_044239795.1 Candidatus Nanopelagicales bacterium
AACAGATAAGGCGTGCCCCAAATGATTCCTAGCGCGACAAATAAGATCCACCCGCGCTTAGACACAATCCCGATTCTAGACATAGAGCATTTCCCAGTATTCTTAGGGATCATGAGCGAGCAGGTTATCCCAGATCCCAATTTCTATGACGTTCACGCGGTTCAGGAAAAATGGCTGCCAGTTTGGGATGAATTAGCCCCATTTAGATCAGGTCGACCTGACGACACTCGTCCAACTAAGTACGTGCTCGACATGTTTCCTTACCCTTCCGGCGACCTACATATGGGCCATGCCGAGGCCTATGCGCTTGGCGATGTGATCTCGCGCTACTGGGTGCATCAAGGATTCAACGTAATGCATCCAATTGGTTGGGATGCCTTTGGACTTCCGGCAGAAAACGCAGCCATCAAGCGAAATGAAAGTCCTGCAATTTGGACATACGAAAACATTGCAATTCAAAAAGCTTCAATGCGTAGGTATGCCTGTTCATTCGACTGGGATCGCGTCCTAAACACCTGCGACCCGGAGTACTACCAGTGGAACCAATGGTTCTTCTTGCAAATGTATGAACGCGGCCTGGCTTACCGAAAAGATTCTGCAGTTAACTGGTGTCCATCGTGCCAAACCGTTCTTGCTAACGAGCAAGTTGTCGGTGGCGAATGCGAACGTTGCGACTCTGCGGTAACAAAAAAGAAGTTGAATCAGTGGTATTTCAAGATCACGGATTATGCCGATCGACTACTCGATGACATGAAAGAACTTGAAGGCGAATGGCCAGAAAAAGTTTTACTCATGCAGCGCAACTGGATTGGAAGATCCCAAGGCGCGGAAGTTAGTTTTGAAATCGAAGGCCGTGGTGAATCTGTAGTTGTTTACACAACACGCCCTGACACTTTGTATGGTGCAACGTTCTTCGTAGTAGCTGTTGATTCAGCTCTTGCAGCTGAATTAGCGCAGGGTACTGAAAGCGAATCTGCCTTCCAGGATTACTTGGAAAAGGTTAAATCAACTAGTGACATGGATCGCTTGGCTACTGATCGTCCAAAGTCTGGTGTCTTCCTAAATCGTTACGCCATCAATCCAGTTAATGGTGAGCGACTCCAGATTTGGGCAAGTGACTACGTGCTTGCCGATTACGGAACTGGTGCGATCATGGCCGTGCCAGCGCATGACCAACGTGACCTAGATTTTGCAAAAGCATTTGATTTACCAATTCGTGTTGTTGTGGAATCTGAAACTGATCCTGCTGTAACTGGTGAGGCAACTGCAGACGATGGCGCACACGTTAACTCCGGAAATCTTGATGGCCTCGGCAAAGCTGATGCAATCGCAAAGATCATTTCTGAACTTGAAGCTAAGAAACTTGGAAAGCCGGCAACCAATTACCGACTTCGCGACTGGTTAATTTCTCGCCAACGGTTCTGGGGTACTCCAATTCCAATCATTCATTGCGAAGGTTGTGGCGAAGCACCCGTACCTCTTGATCAATTGCCAGTTAAGTTGCCAGATGCTGCCGGACTTGATCTGGCACCTAAGGGAACTTCACCACTTGGCGCTGCAGATGAATGGGCAAATGTGCCATGTCCAAAATGCGCCGGTCCAGCTCGACGCGACGCTGACACCATGGACACTTTCGTTGATTCATCTTGGTACTACATGCGTTATCTAAACCCGCAATTAGATACTGCGCCGTTTGATCCAGACCAGGCAAAGAAGTGGCTACCAATCGACCAATACGTCGGTGGTGTCACGCACGCAATCTTGCACCTGCTTTACAGCCGATTCTTTACCAAGGTCATGTACGACATGGGCATGGTTGATTTCGTTGAACCATTTAAGCGATTACTTAATCAAGGCATGGTCCAGATGGATGGATCTGCGATGAGCAAGAGTCGTGGCAATTTAGTCAAGCTAAGCGATGAGCTAAATGAGCATGGCGTAGATGCGATCCGCCTTGCCATGGTTTTCTCAGGACCACCTGAAGATGATGTTGACTGGGCCGATGTTTCACCAAGTGGTGCAAAGAAGTTCTTGGCCCGTGCCTACCGCCTAGCTGGAGATGTAACGAGCGCACCAGGCTGTGACTTTACTTCCGGCGACTTGGCGCTTCGTAAAGCAACACACAAAGCCTTAAATGACGCTCAGCTTGCAGTTGAAACATATCGCTTCAATGTTGCAGTAGCGCGAACTATGGAACTCGTTAACGTAACTCGCAAAGCAATAGATTCTGGTTGCGGCCCAACCGATCCAGCAGCTCGCGAAGCTACTGAAGCCGTAGCGATCATGCTTTCGCTAGTTGCGCCATACACCGCTGAAGAAATGTGGGAACGCCTTGGTCACAAGCCAACTGTTGCGCTAGCTCCATGGCCACAGGTCGATCCAAAACTTTTAGTTGAAGATTCTGTTCAATGCGTAATCCAGGTAAATGGAAAAATCAAAGAGCGCTTAGAGATTCCGCCAAACATCACTGAAGATGAAATGCGGGAATTGGCAATGAGCCAGGCATCTGTAATTGAAGCAATTACTGGCCAGAACATCAAGGTTGTTGTCGTTAAGCCGCCTAAACTCGTCAACATAGTGCTCGGATAACAATGTCTGTTGGCATAGTCACTGACTCAACTTGCTACTTACCTGCTGAAGTTACTGCAGAACTTGGCATAGAAGTTGTGCCACTTCAGGTCATCAGCAATGGAGTTGCATTCAACGAAGTTGGTGGCATCACAGTTGATGAAGTGGCCACTGCCTTGCGTAGCGGTAAGTCGGTAACCACATCTCGTCCTAACCCAGAAGTATTTGTTGAAGCCTTCGAAAAACTGCATCGCGCTGGACATGAATCAATAGTTAGCGTGCACTTATCCAGCGAGTTATCTGGAACTTATGAATCAGCCGTGTTGGCCAGCCGAAAAGTAGATTTCAACGTCGACGTAGTTGACTCTCGCGGAATAGCAATGATGCTTGGATTCGCAGTTCAAGCGGGCGCAAAGTTGGCAAACTCAGGCGGCAGTCACGCAGACGTTCTTGACTTGATTCAACGCAAATGTGCTGGTGCTTCAATTATTTTTTACGTTGACTCACTTGAATTCCTTGAAAAGGGTGGGCGCATAACTGCCATGCAAGCCAAAATGGGTGCTTCGATGAATCTCAAGCCGTTGCTTCACATGATTAATGGAAAAGTTGAGCAACAAGAATTAGTAAGGTCAAGTGAAAAATCTATAGCTCGAATGATCGAAATTGTTGCTGCAGCAGCCCGGATCAAATCTGAAATAGCCATTCACCATGTAGAGGCTTTCGAATCAGCAAACCTTGTTGCCCAGCAGCTGAAAGAGTTAACTGGAGTAGCAGGTATTTCGATTTCGAGTGCTGGCGCAGTCGTTGGAACCCACGTAGGACCAGGTGCGCTCGCGGTAGTTGTAAGTCCACAGGTTTAGTTTCCCCACAAGAATAAAAGTTTCAGGAAGTCCTGGACCCAGATAACTAGGGTCCAATTCATGTCAGTATTCAATAAAACTAAATCTCATGTCACGGAAGCTGCAACGGACCGACTTCAAAAGCTTTTGGGTGGTAGACCCGAGTATTCGCCAGCACCTGAACCTGCACAAATCTTGATTACGCCACCAACTCAAGCAATAAAGCCAATTGTGAGAATCGTAATTGTGGCAGTCTTGGCAACCGCTGGATTAGTTTGGCTTAATCGGCCATCCCAGGTCACCGTGCCAGAAGTTGCGAGTCCAGGAATACCGATAACTTCAAGTTCAGGCAACCCAGTAGCTTCGCAAGGTTTAGATCAAATTGTCGTAGACATTAAGGGTGACGTGCTTACTCCTGGACTGGTGACTCTTCCAGCTGGAGCGAGAGTTGCAGACGCGATTGCCGCTGCTGGCGGAGTTACTCCCAGTGCAGATGTAACTGGAATCAATCTGGCTGAAAGATTGTCGGACGGCCAGATGATCTTCATTGGTAATGCGCAATCAATGGAGTTAAGTTTTGATCCTCGAATCAACTTAAACCTTGCTACTGAGACTGAGTTAGATTCATTGCCAGGTGTTGGCCCAGTGATGGCCGGTCGAATCATTGCTTGGCGAGAATCCAATCAGCGGTTTCATTCGATTGAAGAGTTGCAGGAAGTCCCAGGAATCGGTCCTAAAGTTTTCGCTAACTTAAAACCACTTGTCCGAATTTAATTGGACTTTCGGCTTAGTTCTCTAGCTGTTGCTACTTGGCTTTCAGCCGCAATCGTCATAACTTCAGCTGGGCTTGCTAACCCAATCTGGCTAAGTGCGATGTGTGCGATGTTCATTTTGGTTGCACGAGTTTTTGTCCGAAGGTTTTCAAATAGCGAGATCGAAACCAAGACTTTAGTTGCCATGATTTTGCTTGGCACGTTACTAGGCACTGGAATTGCAACACTTCGGATCTTGCCGCTAGCAACTGGGCCAATTGCCCAAGCCAGCCAATCAAACTCTGTCGTATCTGGAATTGCGACGATTACCTCAGATCCAATGATTACTCAAAGTAAAGATGACTTGGACTGGAACAATCGTCGACTCTTGCGAATAACAATGCGAATTGACTCCTTAACCACGCGGAGTAAAACCTTTAATGTTGGTTCGCCTGTCATGTCATTTATTTCAGATCCAGAATTGATTTCAATTGCTGAGCATTACATTCCAGGACAGCGATTTGAGTTTTCAGGAAAACTGTCACCGGCACCTATTGGAAAGCCCTTTGCTGGCTACCTCAAACTCTTGGAGCCGCCAGTTCTGGTGCAGTCAGCTCCTCGGTATCAGCAAGTGGCAACTAATCTGCGAAGCGGATTACATGAATCGTTGCGATTCAGTTCTGATGCCGCGCAAGGACTAGTGCCGGGTCTTGCCCTAGGGGATAGTTCGGCACTTAAGCCAGAGTTGGCCGAGCAAATGAAGGCAGCCGGACTGACGCATCTAATCGCTGTATCTGGCACAAACGTGACTCTGCTCATTGTTGTAGTACTAGCAGTGCTGCGAGGCTTTCGGGTAAATCGCAACTGGCAGTACCTAGTAACTGTTATTGCGATACTGGCATTTGTAGTTTTGGTTAGACCGCAACCAAGTGTGTTGCGAGCAACTGTCATGGGCCTAGTCGCTTTGGCTGCTACTTATTCCAAGTCGAACCGAAGTCCTGTGCCAGCACTCAGTGTCGCAGTGATTGCTTTGGTTGCTTTAGATCCTTGGTTGGCCGTGTCATACGGCTTTGCGCTTTCAGTGGCAGCGACTGCAGGTCTGATCCTTTGGGTGAATCGAATTCAAAATTTTCTGAATCGAACTATTCCTAAGCGAGTACCACTTTGGATCATCCAGATTCTGACGGTGACTGTAGCGGCTCAGTTTTCAGTGTTTCCAATATTGGTCGCATTAGGATCACCGATTTCACTAAGTTCGATTCCAGCCAACATGTTGGCAGTTCCACTAGCCGGACCAGCTATGGTTCTGGGTTTGCTAGCTGCACTAGTAACCCCAATCTCACAAGTACTTGGAACTGCAATTGCCTGGGTTGCAGGTTTGTTTGCCCACATGATTTCTATCGTGGCGCAATTTAGTGCCGCTATTGAATGGCTAGTGATTCCATGGCCTGCAGGAAAACTCGGAATAGTTTTAGCGTTGCTTGCCGTGTCAGGTGGTGTGCAAGTTGGTTTGGCTTGGCGGTACCTAACTTCAATGCAGCAAAGTCAATCGGTCTCCATAGTTATTGCCGCATTGGTGCTGCTATGGATTAATCCATCATTTAATTTGAAGCAATGGCCAGTCCCCACTTGGATAATGGTTTCCTGCGATGTTGGACAAGGCGATGCAACTGTTATTCGCGTCGGGCGAAATGAAGCTGTGGTTGTGGATGTTGGGGGAGACGCTGAGGCGATTGATCGTTGTCTATCTGACCTTCACATTAAGCGCATTCCAGTTTTACTCCTGACGCACTTTCATGCTGATCATGTAGGCGGGCTAGAAGGTGCAATTAGCAATCGTGAGGTAGGTCAGATTCGCGTCAGTCCACTCAATGATCCACCAGGCACCACTGATTTTGTAAGCAATGTTTTGCGTAAGTTGAATCGGGAATCAACTGTCATGACCTATCCGGAACGATTTGTGATTAATGGGGTTTCATTCACTTGCATTTGGCCCAGTGAACTGATCTTGGGCCAGGGTAGCGATGCCAACAATGCCAGCGTCGCGATTGCTGTTGAAGTAAATGGCATTTCCATTCTCCTTGCAGGTGACATCGAGCCACCCGCACAAGACAAGATTGTCAGGGATCTACCCGAAACTAATTTTGATGTCATCAAAGTTGCGCACCACGGTTCTAGATATCAATCAAGTGACTTTGCCCGCTGGGCAAATGCTGAAGTGGCTTTTATCTCTGTTGGTAAGGACAACGATTATGGCCACCCAGCGCCAGAAACTATATCGCTTTATGAGCTGACAGGAAGCCAAGTGTTTCGAACTGACCTTGGGGGAGATTTAGCGATTTCGATTCAAGATTCCCAGATTCGGGTGGCGACCAGAAGATAGTCAGGGGCACGTGACATATTGAATCCATGGCAAAGGCTTCCGCTACCGATCAAGCCCATGTGGTGCTTGCCGTTGGCAAAGAGGCCATCTTGATTCAGCGAGTTATCGAAGGCGTTATGGCTTCAGCTCGCAAAGCAGATCCAGCCGCCGTTCGTCAAGATATTTTTGCCAGCAATGAATCTGCCGCCGGCGAACTTGCAAACGCACTCTCACCATCGCTCTTTGGCGAGCTAACCGTAATTGTGGTGCAAGGAATTGATGGAGCCACAGATGACGTTGGTGCAATTCTGCTAACTGCCATTTCTGAACTACCTGAACATGTCCGCTTGGTGATAACCCACCCAGGTGGAGTCAAGGGCAAGAAGTTACTGGACACCATAAGGAAGGCAAATGTTTTAGAAGCTGCCTGCGGGGAACTGAAGGCTAAAGACTTAGAAGCAGCTTTGATTGCAGAGTTTCGTAGGCACAATCGCAAAGCAACTGCTGGTGCGATTTCTGCGCTGCAGGTTTCAATTGGCTCAGGCCTAGGAGAGCTCTTGGCTGCAGTCTCACAGTTATGTGCTGACACCGAAGCAGATGTAATTGATGAAGTCGAAGTGTCGCAGTATTACGCAGGCGTTGTTGGCGTAATGGGCTGGGATTTAAGTGATGCCATGTGGAATGCTCAGCCAGTTGAACTTCTAGAAAAGTTTCGTTGGGCAATGACCAATGATTCGAATGCCGCTGTGCCCGCGGTATCTGCGATTAGTAGTGGATTGCGTTCCTTAATCAAATACGCAAGCGCGCCCGCCAACATGAGTGAAAACGAATTGGCGCCATTGGTAGGAGTTCCACCTTGGAAGCTTCGTTTCTTGCGTGCGCAAAAAGCTAAATGGCACCCAGACCAACTTGCCGCCGCTGCTCGACTATTGGCACTTGCCGATAGATCAAGTAAGGGAACGGTTTATGACGTTGCCATTCCTGGTGGGCGGTCGTTGGAAAGTTCGCAAACTTTGTATCACATGGAAAAAGAGTTCATGGCAATTAGAGCGCCAAAGGATTAGTGCTCGATTGTGAGCACCAAAGACCTAGTGCTCTTTAATGGGCAATAAAAAAACCGCCCAAAGGCGGTTTTTTAAAAGATTTGTTACTTCTTTGCAGCTGTTGAAGCTAGGGCTGACTTACGGTTAGCAGCCTGGTTCTTGTGGATTACACCCTTTGAAGCAGCCTTATCCAATGCACGGCTAGCATCACGAAGTGCCGAAGCAGTTGCTGCTTCATCACCTGTTGCTAGGGCCTCGCGGAAACGACGAACCTTAGTCTTTAGCGCGCTACGTACTGCCTTATTGCGTTCTTGGGCAGCAGCGTTCTGCAAAATACGCTTCTTCTGCGACTTGATATTGGCCACTTTTTGCCTCTTCGTTTATTGGTGTTCGAGCCTCTAGAGTACCTGCGAAG
>JBIIAS010000056.1:0-7943 GCA_044239795.1 Candidatus Nanopelagicales bacterium
ATCGTTTATCCAGTTGGTTGGGGAACTTTAGGGTTCGGATTGCCAGCAGCGATCGGCCCAGCCGCTAACGGCAGTCGCACCCTGGCTGTTTGCGGTGATGGTGGTGTGGCATTCGCACTTGGTGAACTTGCAACTATCGTGCAAGAAAACTTGCCTTACACCTTGTTAATCGTTGATGACGGTGGCTACGGAATGCTTCGCTACGACCAGCAGGTAATGGGTCACCCAGAGCGTGGTGTTGACTTAGTTTCGCCAGATTGGGCAATCCTGGCGCAATCCTTTGGACTTTCATTCACGGAAACCACAATTGAAGATTTAGGCGATGCTCTAGATCTGAAGCAGCCAGGAATCATTTTGATTCGGGAAACTTTGTATCCACCAAAGAGCACAAGTCCTCGCTGGGGCGAAAAGTAATTAACTGAAGCTATTTTTTTCTATTTGCAATTCGTTCACGAAGTTGTTTTGCCGTCAAGACAACCGCAAAAGATTCCTCGAGCTTTAACTTAAAGATCATTTCTACAAGAGACCGCTCGGGCGCAATTTTTAACGATTCATCCGTGCGTTGATTTTTAAACATAATTTGAACAAATGCAAGTGCAATTAAGAAAAGAGATACGCCCCTGACCAATCAGGGGCGTATCTCTTGGACAAAGTAGAAATCATCCGACGTTGACTACGTATTACCTATATTCATTTCAAAACTCGTAAAAGTCAATCTCTTGATTCACATTTATTAGTTGTCCACAGACGCAACTATTTGATGTCGAGTAATGAGGTATGTCTGCAAACTCTAAATGGGGTGCCTCTGTAGCTCAATTGGACAGAGCCCGACATTGACTACGTCGACGGTTGCAGGTTCGAATCCTGCCAGGGGCGCCAGTGTTGGAGGGAACTCAACGAGATATCTAGTTGAGTTCCCGCCCTTTACCTACTGAAATTTTTGGCCAGTTAGTTGTTCGTAGGCGGCAACATAACGTTCGCGAGTTTTCTCAATAACTTCATCAGGTAGAGCTGGTGGTGCTTCGCCAGAATTCTTATCCCAACCTGAGGCAGGTGAGGTTAGCCAATCGCGGACAAATTGCTTGTCATATGAAGGCTGAGCTTGGCCTGGTACCCATTGATCTGCAGGCCAATAACGTGAAGAATCTGGGGTCAATACCTCGTCAGCAAGAACGATCTGATCCTTATTGGCCCCAACGATGCCTAGGCCAAATTCAAACTTGGTATCAGCCAAGATAATTCCGCGATCAAGTGCGATTTCAGCAGCCACGTCATAGATCCAAGTTGTGAAGCGCTTAAGCTGTTGCGCTTCTTCCATTCCAATCGAAGTAATAACTTCATCAAAAGTTACGTTCTCGTCATGGTCACCAATAGCTGCTTTGGTTGCTGGCGTGAAAAGTGTCTTAGGAAGTTTTGCCCCGTCCTTTAGACCTGGTGGTAAACCATTGCCACAGATTGATTGGTCCCGTAAGTAATCGGTATAGCCAGAACCCGCTAGATAACCTCGCGCCACACATTCCACTGGAAGCATCTCTAGCTTTTCACAATAAGTTGCTCGACCCCGAACTGAATTTGGAACATTCGTCGAGAGGATGTGGTTCGGCACAATGCCTTGCAGGCGATCAAACCACCACATCGACATAGCGGTCAGGATTCTGCCCTTGTCGGGAATGACCGAAGGCAAGATCCAGTCATACGCCGAGATGCGGTCGCTAGCAATAAACAGCAAACGGCCATCTGGGGCTTCATAAAGATCGCGAACCTTGCCAGAGTAGACATGCTTGAACTCAGCACCTAATTCATAGTCGGTGGGCTGAATTGTCACAGGATAGGCTCCGGTCGGTAGTTTGCAGCTTCAGGTGAAGTAGCGACGAGTTTTGAAACTTTATCGGCAACGACTGCAACTTGATCTCGAGCTGCGCCCGTGAATTCAAGCGGCTGTGAAATTAGGGCTTCTAATTCTTCGCGATTAATTCCTAAGCGAGCATCGGCAGCCAAGCGATCAAGCACAGCATTGCCATCGCCACCGTTTGGTCCGCGCATCTCTAATGCAACAGCAACGGCATGTTCTTTGATAACTTCATGCGCAGCTTCGCGGCCCACTCCATTACGAACAGCAGCCATCAAAATTTTGGTTGTTGCCAAGAATGGTAAGTAGCGATTAAGTTCGCGTTCAATTACTGCTGGAAATGCGCCGAATTCCTCAAGGACTGTTAAGAAAGTTTCAAACAGACCATCAATGGCATAGAACGAATCTGGAAGTGCAACGCGTCGAACTACGCTGCAGAACACATCGCCTTCATTCCATTGATTGCCAGCAAGTTCACCTGCCATAGATGCATAGCCACGCAAGATCACGGTGAAACCATTTACTCGCTCGCACGAACGGGTATTCATCTTGTGTGGCATTGCACTGGAACCAACTTGGCCTTCTTTGAAGCCTTCAGTTACAAGTTCATGTCCAGCCATTAAGCGGATCGATGTGGCAAAGCTACTTGGGCCAGCTGCCAGCTGAACCAGTGCGGTTACGGTGTCGTAATCAACCGAACGCGGGTAGACCTGACCAACACTTGTAAAGACATTTGTGAAACCTAAGTGCTTTGCAATCCGCGACTCTAAGTCAGCAAGTTTGCTGGCATCACCATCAAGTAGGTCAAGCATGTCTTGCGCCGTACCTACTGGGCCTTTAATTCCACGCAATGGATAGCGAGCGATCAAATCATCTAGGCGAGCAATCGCAACTAATAATTCATCGGCTGCAGATGCAAAGCGCTTGCCCAGTGTTGTGGTCTGTGCTGCCACATTATGACTACGTCCAGTTAGTGCAACATCGGTGTAGCGAACGGCTAGTTCAGCAAGAACTCCTGCGGTTGCAACGGCCTTAGTACGGATTAATTTCAGCCCAGCCAAAACTTGAAGTTGTTCAACATTTTCAGTTAGGTCACGACTGGTCATTCCTTTATGAATGTGTTCGTGACCAGCTAGTTCGCAGAATTCTTCAATCCGAGCCTTTACATCGTGACGAGAAATTTTCTCTCGCTCAGCAATACTTGCTAGATCGACTTTCGAAATGACTGCTTCGTAGGCTTCGATAACGCCATTTGGAACTTCGATACCAAGATCTTTTTGAGCGCGAAGAACTGCGATCCAAAGTTGGCGTTCCAACACAATCTTGTTGGTCGGTGACCAGATGTCTGCCATCGAAGTTGAGGCATAACGGCCCGCAAGAACATTCGGAATGTTTGGCTTACTCAACTGTGGTCTCCCAATCTGATCTCACCAAGCGCTGCCTTCAGCGCAATATCCGAGCGGTGATGTTCGCCGTCGAATCTAATTCTCTCAACTCCGGCGTATGCCTGGCTACGTGCCACAGCTAAATCCGAACCAAGTGCGGTAACACTCAGAACGCGACCACCATTTACTAGTAATTCGCCAGCCTCATTGATTTTTGTGCCAGCGTGATAAACCAAGGAGCCTTGATCCTGTGCTTGTTCAATGCCAGAAATGACCGCGCCAGAGACTGGTGAATCTGGATATCCCTTCGCTGCCATTACAACCGTGACTGCAGATTCTGGCTTCCACTGAAGCTCCGGCAGGCTCGAAAGTTTTCCACTGGCCCCTGCTATTAATAATTCACTTAGCGATGAGTTAAGGCGTGCAAGTACAACTTGAGTTTCAGGATCACCAAATCGAGCGTTGAACTCAATAACTCGAACTCCCCGACTAGTTACCGCAAGACCAGCGAATAGCAATCCAATGAATGGCGTGCCACGACGATTCATCTCAGTAATCATTGGCTGCAAAACAGTTTTAGTTACTTCCGCAACAAAATCTTTTGGCGCCCAAGGTAGTGGTGAGTAAGCACCCATGCCCCCAGTATTTGGACCTTGATCATTATCACCAACACGCTTAAAGTCTTGGGCTGGAGTTAGTGGCACAACTGTTGTGCCATCGCTTACTCCGAACAAACTAACCTCTGGGCCATCTAGGAATTCTTCGATGACAACGGCTCCACCATCACGACTATCAATACATGCCATGGCGTGTGCAACTGCCGAGTCAAAGTCATTGGTAACTACAACGCCTTTGCCTGCAGCTAAGCCATCATCTTTGACCACATAAGGTGCGCCAAATAGCTCGAGTGCGGCTCTGGCCTCTGGCACAGTTTGGCAATACTTACTATCCGCTGTCGGCACGCCAGCAGCTTGCATGATTTCTTTGGCAAATGCCTTGCTGCCTTCCAATGCAGCTGCAGCTTTACTCGGACCAAAGACAACAAATCCAGCATTGCGAAGTTCATCGGCAACACCGGCAACCAGCGGGGCTTCAGGCCCAATTACGACTAAATCAGGTTTGTGCTTTTTCGCTAGTGCAACGACGGATGTAACGTCGGCAATGTCTACGGCGTCAACCTGTGCGATGTTGGAAATTCCAGGATTTCCGGGCGCGCAAACAACTTCAATTTTTGAATCTTGTAGCAGGGTGTGGGTTATGGCGTGCTCTCGTGCACCTTGACCAATAACCAGGATTAACACTTTCCCAAGCCTATTGCCTATTTGCGCAACAAAAAAATCCCGAACCTAGATTCTCACTAGGTTCGGGATTTTTCTTAAGACTTACTTGCCTTCGTAATGCTTTCCAAGGCCAGCAAATACTTCGTCAAGAATCGCTAGACCTTCCTTGGCTTCAGTTTCCGAAACATTGCAAGGTGGAACTACGTGCAGTCGGTTGTAGTTAGTAAATGGCATCAAACCATTCTTCTTACAAGCTGCAACAAGTTCACCCATTGCCGGAGAGCTGCCACCGTATGGTGCAAGCATTTCCTTGGTATCGCGATCCTTAACAAGATCAAGTGCCCAGAAGACACCCTTACCGCGAGCCTCACCAATGATCTTGTGACGCTCAGCTAGTTCCTTAAGACCTGGACCAAGAATGTTCTCGCCAATGTGCTTGGCGTTTTCAACAATCTTCTCTTCCTTCATGACATCAATGGTTGCCACGATTGAAGCTGCAGCAAGAGGATGTCCGGAGTAAGTCAATCCACCTGGGAAAACTTGATCGTCAAATGTTGCAGCGATGTCATCGCTGATGACTACGCCACCAACTGGAACGTATCCGCTGTTAGAACCCTTAGCAAAAACAAACAAATCAGGCTTTACGTCAAATGCATCGAATGCAAACCATTCACCGGTGCGACCAAAGCCAGCCATAACTTCATCCAGAATCAAAACAATTCCGTTATCGGTGCAAAGCTTGCGAACGCCTTCTAGGTAACCCGGAGGTGGAACAAGCACGCCAGCAGTACCTACAACAGTTTCGATGATTAGTGCACCGATTGTGTTTGGACCTTCATACTTAATTACTTCTGCAAGGTGAGCCAAAGCACGCTCGGTTTCTTGTTCTTGATTTTCTGACCAGAAGCTTGAGCGGTAAAGGTGTGGACCAAAGAAGTGAACGTGACCAGCTGAGAATTCATTTGGCCAACGACGTGGGTCACCAGTTGCGTTAATCGCTGAACCAGTGTTGCCGTGGTACGAACGGTAGAACGAAAGTACTTTGTGCTTACGAGTGTGAATGCGTGCCATGCGGATCGCATTCTCAACAGCATCGGCTCCACCGTTGGTGAAGAAAACTTTGTTCATGTGATCAGGAGCAAGATCAGCAATACGCTTTGCAGCCTCACCACGCATATCGTTGGCGTGCTGTGGCGCGATTGTCGTTAGCTTGCCAGCCTGGTCTTGAATTGCCTTAACAACTTTTGGATGTTGGTGACCGATGTTTACGTTCACTAACTGGCTTGAGAAATCTAGGTAGCGGTTGCCGTCGTAATCCCAAACATATGAACCTTCACCACCCTGGATCAGCATTGGGTTCAGTGCGCCTTGCGCGCTCCAAGAATGAAATACGTGATTGCGGTCTAGATCGTAAACTTCCTTGCCGCGGGCTGAATTAGCTTCCATGGTTTAGCAACTCCTCTTACCAAGTGGTCGAGTCAATGCTACGCCTGTGGCAATAACCTTGCGAACCTAAGTTACAAATTCACTTAGCGCTGGACGTCAAGGCTCAAGTTTGGCCAGCGTGACTCAACAATTGGTGCAGTTAAGTCGGATAGGCGCAGCTTCTGCTGTCCGTTTTCATCAAAGTTCTCTGGATCTAGCCAGGCCGTAAAGGCGTCCTGAGCAACTGGCCAATCTAGGTCAAGTATGGAGAACCAAGCTGTGTCGCGATTCTGGCCCTTAACAATAGACATTTGGCGGAACAGCCCTTCGAAAGACATACCCAAACGCATGGCAGCGTTGATCGATGGCAAGTTCAAGGAATTGCATTTCCATTCATAGCGACGATAGCCAAGGTCGAATGCATGCTTCATCATCAAGTACATAGATTCAGTAGCAATCGGCTTTTGCTGAATCAGCGGTGAGTAAGTGATCCATCCAACTTCAATTGAATAGCTATTTGGATCGACTCTGAGGTAGGAAGCAACGCCTACTGCTTTGTTAGTTTCGCTATCGATGATTGCGTAAAAGAATGGATCAGCTTTGTGATGAACACCTTCAACCCACGTGCGATATTCAGCTTCACTCTTGAATGGCCCCTGTGGCATGTAAGTCCAAAGTCGACCATCAACATCAAGTGAGTAAACCGACCAAAGTTGTGCAGCATGCTTATCTGCATCTAAAACTTCTAGATAGCAGTAGTTGCCAGTTAGCTTGATTGATTCATCAGGTAAACCAGGTCGAGTAACATCACCGACCGGTAAACCAATTGGATCGCCGAATTCATTCTTGACTGAATAGACCTTCATTTAATTACTTTCTAAGCAAGTCGTTAACACTAATTGTGGCGTTACGATCCTGGCCAACACCAATTGCAGAAATTGGAGCGCCGCTGACGTCTTCCAAGAACTTGATGTACGAACGAGCATTTGCAGGAAGGTCTTCCATGGTCTTTGCGCCACTGATATCTTCTGACCAACCTGGCAACATTTCATAGATTGGCTTTGCGTGATGGAATTCAGTCTGTGTCATGGGAAGTTCTTCAGAACGCTTACCGTCGATTTCGTAAGCAACACAAACCGGAATCTTTTCCCAGCCGGTTAGCACATCAAGCTTGGTCAAGAAGATGTCAGTTAGTCCGTTGATGCGAGTTGCATAACGGGCGATCGGTGCATCGAACCAACCGCAACGACGCGGACGGCCAGTTGTGACACCGCGTTCGCCACCGATAGTGCGAAGCTTTTCGCCATCTTCATCAAGTAGTTCAGTTGGGAACGGACCAGAGCCAACGCGAGTTGTGTAGGCCTTAAGAATTCCGACAACACCAGTGATCTTGGTTGGGCCAATGCCAGAACCAGCACAAGCGCCGCCAGCAGTTGGATTACTGGAAGTTACGAATGGGTAAGTTCCGTGATCAACGTCAAGAAGTGTTCCCTGGCCGCCTTCAAGCAAAACAACTTTGTTTTCATCTAATGCGCGATTCAAAAGCAATGAAGTATCAGCAACGTATGGCTGCAAGCGCTCAGCATGTTGCATCAAATCTTCTACAACTTCATCGACTGTCACGGCGCGACGGTTGAAGACCTTAACTAAAACTTGGTTCTTGCTAAGTAGTGAGCCTTCGATTTTTGCGCGAAGGATTTTTTCGTCAAATAAATCTTGAACGCGAATACCTAGACGGGAAGTCTTGTCTGCATACGAAGGTCCGATGCCTCGACCTGTTGTTCCAATCTTGGAGTTACCCAAGAAGCGCTCGGTGACCTTGTCCAGAGTTACGTGATACGAGGTGATCAAGTGAGCGTTTGCGCTGATCAACAAATTTGAGGTGTCGATACCTTGAGCTTCAAGTCCATCAATTTCTTCGAATAAAACTCCGACGTCAATAACAACACCGTTACCAATTACCGGCGTTACCTCTGGAGTCAGGATGCCACTTGGCAACAAGTG
>JBIIAS010000057.1:0-7833 GCA_044239795.1 Candidatus Nanopelagicales bacterium
AACGAAGCGATTTCTTTGTGAAGGGTGCCAACCGAGAGTTAGCAGAAAATGCAAAGCTATTACTAAGTCAGTTAGAGATTGCAAAGACTAAACCGCTTTGGCGATTTATCTGCGCGCTATCTATGCGTCACATTGGGCCACCTACTGCGCAAGCACTGACTCGGGAATTCAATAGCCTTGATGAAGTCGCGCAGGCCCCTGCGGAGCAGTTAGCCCGCGTTGAAGGAATCGGCCAAACAATTGCTGATTCAATCTCGCAATGGTTTGCTGAGCCTTGGCATCTTGACATTATTCAAAAATGGAAAGACTCCGGAGTAGTGCTTGAGCAAGCTCAGGTTGAATCTGGACCAATGCCGTTAGCAGGACTAACCATTGTGGTTACTGGAACCCTCAATGACTTCACGCGAGATGGGGCTGCCGAGGAAATCGCAAGTCGCGGTGGTAAAGCTTCAGGTTCAGTTTCGAAAAACACCGATTTCGTAGTTGTTGGGCCTGGTGCAGGTTCTAAGGAAGCAAAAGCAGTTGAACTAGGGCGCCCAATTCTCGATGAGGCTGGATTTAAAATCCTGCTCTCGGATGGTCCCGACGCAGCCAAAGCACACTTGGGCTTGAACTAGCGCGAAATCTGGCCAACCCAGTTCCCAATAGAATTGAGTCATGTCCGGAATTTCACAAGAAGATGTGGCGCATTTAGCCCGTCTGGCACACATCGATATCCCAGCTGATGAATTAGGCCACTATGCCAAGCAGTTGGACGCAATTTTGAATGCTGTTGCCGAAGTATCAAGCCTTGATACCGCAAATGTTGCTGCGATGAGCCACCCAGTTCCGATGACCAATGTTTTTCGTGAAGACATCCCAGGCGTCTCCCTAACTGCTGAACAAGCACTATCTGGTGCGCCTGCCGTCGAAGATGAACGCTTTAGAGTGCCACGTATTTTGGATGAGGAGTAAAGATGTCTGACCTCATTCGTAAAGATGCATCAGAACTTGCTGGATTAGTTTCGTCTGGTGAAGTTTCTGCCGTAGAAGTTGCGCAAGCGCACTTAGATCGAATTGCTGCCGTTGATGGCGAAGTACATGCATTCCTGCACGTAGATACTGAAGGTGCACTAGCTAGCGCTGGTGTAGTAGATGCGAAAGTAAAAGCGGGAGAAAAACTTTCTGTGCTTGCTGGCGTGCCACTTGGTCTAAAGGACATCTTGGCAACAAACGGACTACCAACAACCTGCGGTTCAAGAGTGCTTGATGGTTGGATTCCACCGTACGATGCAACCGTAGTTACAAAGTTGCGTGAAGCTGGAGTAGTTATTCTTGGTAAGACAAACATGGATGAATTCGCAATGGGTTCATCGACAGAGCACTCAGCATTCGGGCCAACGCATAACCCTTGGGATCTAGAAAGAATCCCTGGTGGTTCTGGTGGGGGATCATCGGCATGTGTTTCTGCGTTCGAAGCACCACTTGCAATCGGAACTGACACTGGCGGCTCAATTCGCCAGCCAGCAGCAGTAACAGGTTCGGTTGGTGTGAAGCCAACTTATGGTGGCGTTAGCCGCTATGGAATCGTCGCGCTTGCATCGTCACTTGATCAAGCTGGCCCTTGTGCTCGCAACGTTTTAGATACTGCGCTACTTCATAGTGTTATTGCTGGACACGATCCAATGGATGCAACTTCAATCAATGCACCAGTTCCAGATGTCATTGCCGCAGCAAAGCGCGCAGACATCAAGGGAATGAAAGTTGGCATTGTTAAGGAACTTGGTGGCGAAGGCTATCAAGCAGGTGTGCGCTCTCGATTTGAAGAAAGCGTTGCTCTAATCGAAAGCCTGGGCGCGGAAGTTGTTGAGGTTTCTTGCCCAAGTTTCCCAGCTGCACTGGCTGCTTACTATTTGATTCTGCCTAGTGAAGCTTCAAGTAACTTGGCCAAATTCGACGGCATTCGCTTTGGAAATCGGGTTGGCGATGACGGTACTAAATCTGTAGAGCAAGTAATGAGCGAAACTCGGGCAGCAGGATTTGGTTCTGAAGTAATCCGCCGCATCATCTTGGGAACTTACGCACTTTCAGCTGGTTACTACGACGCTTATTACGGCCAGGCTCAAAAGGTTCGTACTCTGATCAAGCAAGATTTTGATGCGGCGTTTGCAAAGGTCGATGTATTGATCTCACCAACAGCGCCGACCACTGCATTCAAAATCGGCGAGAAGCTAGATGATCCATTAGCGATGTACTTAAACGATGTTGCAACGATTCCGGTAAACATGGCTGGCTTGCCAGGTATGTCACTTCCAATCGGTCTTGCACCGGAAGACAATCTTCCAGTTGGATTGCAGATCATTGCTCCAGCTATGGCAGATGATCGCTTGTATAACATTGGCGCAGCAATTGAACGTGAGTTGCTAGCCAAGTGGGGTGGCCCAATCCTGGGTATGGCTCCAGAGTTGGCAGGTGCGTAATGGCTGAAGCAACGATGAATTACGACGAAGCAATCTCCAAGTTTGATCCAGTATTAGGTTTGGAAGTTCACGTCGAACTTGGCACAAACACAAAGATGTTCTGTGGCTGCTCAACCGTTTTCGGCGCTCCACCAAACACTCACGTATGCCCAGTTTGCCTAGGCCTACCTGGCGCATTGCCAACACTTAACAAAATTGGTGTCGAGTCAGCAATTCGTATTGGTCTAGCACTGAACTGTGAAATTGCAGAGTGGTGTCGATTCGCTCGTAAAAACTATTTCTATCCAGACATGCCAAAGAACTTTCAAACTTCGCAATATGACGAACCGATTGCATTTGAAGGTTACTTAGATGTTGAAATCGATACTGATGAAGGTCGCAAGACGTTCCGAGTTCCAATTGAGCGCGCTCACATGGAAGAAGACACTGGCAAGAACTCACACGTTGGTGGCGCAACTGGTCGTATTCATGGTGCTGATTACTCGCTTGTTGACTACAACCGAGCCGGCATTCCGCTAATTGAAATTGTTACTAAGCCAATTACCGGTACGGGTAAGTATGCGCCAGAGGTTGCTAAGGCATACGTTGCTTCGCTTCGGGACATCCTTCGTGGCCTTGGTGTCTCTGACGTAAAGATGGAACAGGGCTCACTTCGCTGTGACGTTAACTTGTCACTTCGCGAGACTCCAGAATCAAAACTGGGTACCCGTTCCGAAACTAAGAACGTGAACTCACTTCGTTCAGTCGAGCGCGCAGTTCGTTATGAAGTAACTCGTCACGCAGCCAGACTCGCGGCCGGCGACACTGTTGTGCAAGAAACTCGTCACTGGCATGAAGACACTGGCATTTCAACATCTGGTCGCGCAAAGTCAGACGCGGAAGATTACCGATACTTCCCAGAACCTGACCTGTTACCTATCGCGCCTCCTCGCGAATGGGTTGAAGAACTGCGCGCAGCTCTTCCGGAGAATCCTGCAGTACGTCGTGCCCGCCTGGTCGCTGACTGGGGTTTGAGTGAGATCGACATGAACACCGTCGTGAACTCAGGTGCGCTTGATCTGATTGTTGAAGCAGTTGATGCTGGAGTAGAGCCAGCGGCCGCACGTAAGTGGTGGACGGGTGAATTATCACGCATTGCAAATGATCGTGGAATTGAATTGGAAGAACTTCCAGTCACACCAACACATCTAAAGCGCCTTGAAGAATTAATCTCCGCTGGATCGCTCAATGACAAATTGGCACGTCAAGCACTCGAAGGCGTAATTGCTGGCGAAGGCGATATCGATGAGATTGTTAAGGCTCGCGGCCTGGCAGTTGTGTCCGATGACGGCCCACTGCTTGCAGCAATTGATGAAGCGTTAGCTGCAGATCCAGCGGTTGCTGAAACCATAAAGTCCGGAAAGCTTGCCGCGGCTGGTTCAGTTGTTGGCGCCGTTATGAAGGCAACTCGTGGTCAGGCTGATGCAGCTCGCGTCCGCGAATTGCTTTTCGAAAAACTTGGCGTTTCTGATTAGAATTTAGAAATGAATTCATCCGAAGTTTTTGAAGGCACAGACGATGTCCAGCAAGAAAAGTGGGAGCAAGAGTTAGCTGCGAAACGTCCGGAAACCGTTGATCACATTGCTGAATCAAAGAAACAGATGTCCCGATGGTCAAGAGAAGATGGCGTACTAATTCAAAAAGAATTGGCTGAAATCGATGCCCGTTTAGTTGAGCTAATCGAGGCAGGTGTTGAACCAAATGACGCTCGTACGCAATCTGTAATTGCTGATCACTTTCATTGGGTATCTCAGTTTTGGACACCGAATGCCGAGTCATACATTGGACTAGGCGACATGTACAACGACAGTCCAGATTTTCTGGAACGTTTTAATGGAGTTCACCCCAAGTTGGCACCTTTTCAACGTGATGCCATGGCACATTACGCGTTGACGGTCCTGATTAACGAATGAAGTTAACGAACGAAACTTGGGCGAAATTCTCCCAAGTCGATAACTCGTTCAATTATTGCCATCGCACGAACCAAGCCTTTTTCATCGTTCGCGCGGGCGGCTACGCCAATTCCTACTGGCAGACCATCAACTAATCCCATAGGCAGAGAGCCAAGCGGCCAACCAGCAATTGCCGGAGCATGTGTCATCCAACTGGCATTGCCAAAGTCATCTCCGTGACCGAGGGCGGAAATCCACGCTGGTGCATAAGGAATTCCAACTAAAACATCGACATCTGCGAGCACAGGGGATAGCACTTGGTTGATCGCCCAATCTAAGTTTCGTTCGCGGGCTGATTTGTATTTGGAATTACGTCCGCCAGTGGTTAGAGCTAAATCAAAATACTCTTGTCCAAAATGCGAGAGTTCACTTTCCGAATTCTTTTGATTAAATTCCACAACTTCGGCAAGTGACTTAACGCCACTACCTGCGCGTTTGCTCAAGTATTCAGATAAGTCTTCAAGGAGTTCATGAAAAAGAACTATGCCTTCATCATCCCCAGCTTGTTCTGGCATTTCCGGAACTGTGATTTCTACCAATGTGATGCCTGCACCGATAAGTTTCGCCAAGGTTTCTTCAAATAACTTGTTGGCACCATCGTGACTTGTCATCCAGGCACGGACTACACCAATGCGGAGTGGCTCATCGTTATTGCATAAATCAACTAATCCAGTTTGACCACTTAAAACTTCAAGCAGCAATGCAGCATCTTCAACACTTCTGGCTAACGGGCCTGGAACGTCTTGACTCAAGCTAACTGGCACAACTCCGGCAGTAGAAACTGAACCAACGGTTGGCTTGATCCCAACAACACCATTTAAAGAAGCTGGACAAACAATCGAACCATCGGTTTCAGTGCCAACTGCAAAAGGAATAAGTCCAGCGGCGACTGCTGCGCCTGACCCAGAAGAAGATCCGCCTGCACTGTGTTTGTAGTTCCAGGGGTTTGCAGTTAAACCACCAACAGCCGACCAACCACTCGTAGATTTCCCGGAGCGAATATTGGCCCACTCCGAAAGATTTGTGCTTCCCATAATGATTGCGCCAGCATTTCGAAGTCGAGTAACCAATTCCGCATCTTCGATCACTGTGCGTCCAGCGAGAGCAAGTGATCCAGCAGTGCCGGGCAACCCAATTGCCTGAATGTTGTCTTTAACTAGTACAGGAATCCCATGGAGTAAGCCGGTTGCTTCACGAGAGTCGCAAGACTTTGCCTGGTCCATAAAGTCTGCTGAAATTGCAAGCACGGATTGAACTCCGCCGTCACAATCGTCAATTGTTTGAATCCGGTGCAGCAAAGTGCTAACCAGTTCGACACTTGTGAAGTCTCCAGCGCGACGGCCTTCGACCAAGTCATAGGCAGAAGTGAATCCAATCTCTGCAGTACTTACATCTGGGTCAGTCATGTACCTATGCTGGCACATTTCAAAGAGTTTGCGACTGTCTTGAACTAATTCGTCGAGCGAACAAAACTAAGTACGCAGCGATAATGATTTCAAATGTGTATCCAGCCATTGGATCCATCCAGTGGCCCATTAGTGAACTGCTGGACATGTCATGAGCCCGAGGAATTAGATTCCATACAGCATGTAAAGTCCAGGCAATCACCCAATAGAAAGCATTGACCCTAAACCCAGCGATAGCCAGGGCAATCATTGCGAAGAAAACCAAGATTTCAAGCAACTCACCTGAATGCGCAAAAGTCATACCTGTCCAAATTGTGAAGGTCATCCAGAATATTCTCTGCACATCAATTGGCAGCCAGAGCAACGAAGCAATCAAGGTAATTGAAACAATCACAGCTGCAATCTGCGAATAGTCTTCCATGCTTACCATTCCCACAACAGTTATCTCAATTGCAATAACCATGAGGACGTAAGCAGAAACAAAAAGTCGCGACCAACCCGTTGAGATGAATCGTGTGTCTTTATTGGGCTGGACTACTGCATCCCTAAAGAAGCCAGATCGGATTCGCCATGCCAGGTAGATGGCAACAACTAAGTCATACATCAAGCAGGCAAGCGGAAGGTCATGTTGGTGTTCTGGTAAATCTCTAGGAATTAAATCCCAGATCGGATGCACGAACCAGATTCCAGCCAGGAACCACGGTGACCAAACAACGCCAGCAATTGCAGCTAAGACAACTACAAGCAATGCTCCGTATTCCAGGTTTGAAGTACCTAAATACACGGACGATAAAAGCCAACCAGTTGCAACGCTCCAAGAAATCAATTGCGCTTTTGGGTTAAGCCATGCGTATGAAATCACCAGAAGGGTTCCAAGCGGTATTGCTCCTATTAAAAGCGCATCTGCATTTGTAGCTAGCCCAATTAGGTAACTAAAACCGATAGCGACAAATCCAGCGTAGAGAACTTGTAGCAGGACGATTTGATCTTTCTTCGTTATCTTCACAGGGACTCCAACTGGTTTCTTTATGCAATCTCTCTTATCTTACGAGTTGACTACGAGTTGACTTTCGAATTTAACTGATATCCGAAAGAATGATGATGTGACTCGCCACATAATTGCTCCAGACTGGATCGCTAGAGATTATGCATTTCCAGATGATGTTCAGGTAACCGAATGTGATGACTTGGGCGAGCTACCTGCGGACGTAATTGCTAGCGCTGAATTCGTCGTTCTACCTTACGAAGGTTCCACAATTTCAATTGAAGAAGCAATCGCTCGCATGACTAACGTCAAAGTGATGCAGACTTTGACTGCAGGCTTTGATAACGTGCAGCCTTTTGTGCCAGCAGAAGTCACGCTTTGTAATGCTGCAGGTGTGCATGATGATGCCACTTCTGAGCTTGCTGTTCTATTAACCCTAAGTGTGTTACGCGATATGCCAAGGTCTTACAAAGCCCAGCAGGAGCACCATTGGGAAACTTACTTCGCGCGGTCGCTGGCAGATAAGACCGTCTTGTTAATTGGATACGGAAATGTCGGCAAGGCAGCCGAAAAGCGCTTACTTGGATTTGGCTGCAAAGTAATTCCAGTTGCCCGAACTGCCCGCGATCATGTTCATGCAATTTCAGAGTTGCCGAACCTTATTCCTTCTGCAGATGTTGTGATGTTGATTGTTCCCAACAATCCAGGAACAGTGAATTTGGTTGATGCCAAATTCTTGGCCAGCATGAAAGATGATTCCGTTCTCGTAAATGTGGCTCGTGGCGTGGTTGTTGATACTGACGCATTGCTAGCCGAGCTCAAGACGGGCCGTATTAGTGCTGCCCTAGATGTAACTGAACCTGAGCCGCTTCCAGCAGGTCATCCTCTTTGGTCGCTACCAAATGTCATCATTACTTCCCATAACGGGGGAGAAGGCGACGTGTTTTGGGATCGGGCACGTACCAGAATCCATAGCCAGTTTGACCTTTGGT
>JBIIAS010000058.1:0-7532 GCA_044239795.1 Candidatus Nanopelagicales bacterium
CAGCCATCTGTTACGGAGTAGCCGTGGCTAGCTGTCAATACATTTGAAGCTTTGAATTCACTGATCTGCTGAACTGTTACCGGAATCCAAACGCGCATGGGTCCATTCTTGCCTATAGATAGGTAGGTGTCAGGATGTACCTATGGATGCAATCACACATGTTCCCGTCCCCTACAACGAGCCAATTGGCACATTTGCCCCAGGCACACCTGAGCGAGCTGGTCTAGAGCAAGGCCTTAAAGACCTAGTGGCTACAACTCATGAACTGCCAAACGTAATTGGTGGCAAGAAAGTTATGGCCTCGGGCGACAAGATTGAAGTGCGCAGTCCACACGAACATTCCCGTGTGCTGGGCGTTACTGCTAACTCAACGCAGGCTGATGCAACCAGTGCGATTGCTGCTGCGAAAGCTGCTGCTCCAATGTGGCGCGACCTGCCATTCGATGAGCGCGCTGCCGTTATCTTGCGTGCTGCTGACTTGTTGTCGGGTCCATGGCGTAACAAAGTTTTAGCCGCAACCGTTTGGGGCCAGTCCAAGACTGCATACCAAGCCGAAATTGATTCAACTTGTGAGTTGATCGACTTCTGGCGTTTCAACGTTCACTTCGCTCGCCAGATTTTGCAAGAACAGCCAGTGTCTTCTCCTGGTGTTTGGAACCGAACTGATCATCGTCCACTTGAAGGTTTCGTTTACGCAATCACACCGTTTAACTTCACTGCGATTGCTGGCAACCTGCCAACTGCTCCAGCCTTGATGGGTAACACCGTGATCTGGAAGCCATCCCCTACTCAGCAAGTTGCTGCTTCAATCACGATGGATCTTTTGATGGCAGCTGGTTTACCGCCAGGTGTTATCAACATGGTTACTGGCGATGGCATTGCAGTTTCCGATGTTGCGCTAGCTGATCCAGATCTAGCTGGCATTCACTTCACGGGCTCAACGCCGGTCTTCCAAAATCTTTGGAAGACAGTTGGCAACAACATTTCCAATTACCGTTCTTACCCTCGACTAGTTGGTGAAACTGGTGGCAAGGACTTCATCTTTGCGCACCCATCAGCTGAACATCGCACGCTGATCACAGCCATGATCCGTGGTGCGTTCGAGTTCCAGGGTCAGAAATGTTCAGCAGCTTCACGCGCTTACGTCCCACGCAGTATTTGGAATGTAATCAAGGATGACTTCTTGGCTGAAGTTGAAGGCATTAAGCAAGGTCATGCATCTGACTTCAGCAACTTCATGACCGCAGTAATTGACGAGAAGGCTTTCAAGCGAGTCAGTGGTGCAATCGATCGCGCCCATGCTGACAAGTCAATCGAAGTTGCAGCCGGTGGAACTTATGACGGCAGTGAAGGTTGGTTCATTCGACCAACAGTTTTGGTCGGTTCTGACCCAACTGCTGAATTCTTCACAGACGAATACTTTGGACCAGTACTTGCAGTTTCAGTTTACGAAGACAACAACTGGCGTGATGCTTTGACTCAAATGGAAGGCATCGCAAAGTATGCGCTAACTGGCGCCATCATTGCGCAAGATCGTGATGCCATCAATGAAATGTCACATGCTCTTCGATTCGCAGCAGGTAACTTCTACGTAAATGACAAGCCGACAGGTGCAGTAGTTGGCCAACAGCCATTTGGTGGTGCTCGTGCTTCGGGTACTAACGACAAAGCAGGGGCGGCACTTAACTTGCAGCGTTGGACTAGCGATCGCAGCATCAAGGAAACTATGGTTCCGGCGCAGCATTACTCATACCCGTTCATGGGTTAGGTTTTGTCGTCAATCCTGATTACAGATGGCAACTGCGCATTTTGTCAGCGCACTGCCAAAAAACTTGCTGGCATAGTTCCAACTGGTTGGGTCAATGTTCCTAGTACTGAGTTGACCAATGACTATGGCTTAACTCAAGAACAACTAGAACATTCGGTTTGGCTGATTGAGAATCCTGATTCAGATCCGGTTCGTTACAGCGGTGCTAAAGCGGTTGGAAAAGTTTTGCGAATTCGGGGCGGACTGTGGGGCGGACTTGGTTGGCTGACCTTTATTCCACCAACTTCTTGGGTAGCTGCAGGAATGTATCGTGTCGTTGCAAACAATCGAAAGTTCTTCAGTCGATTTGTTTAGACAATGAAAGTAGCTTCGGGCTTTAGCTCGATGCCAAACATTGCTTTAACCCCAGCAACAATGTGATCTGCAAGTTCGGCAATATCAGCACTAGCTGCATCGCCCCGATTTGTGATTGCCAAAGTGTGCTTGCTGGAAAGTGCCGCACGGCCATTCAGGGTGAAGCCCTTGTTGAATCCAGCTTGTTCAATCAACCAAGCTGCACTTACTTTTACAGTTCCGTCTAGTTCCGGCCAATTCGGTGCGCTCTCCGGTGCGGCGGAAACTCTGGGATTCATAAAGAATGATCCAACGCTCCAAGTGTCATGATCTGCAGAATCTAGAACCATTCCTTTTCCGGCGCGTAGTTCTAAAACAGCAGTTTGCAAATCAGATGTACTAACCCGATCGCCAAGTTCAACCTTAAGTTTTGCAGCTAGTTCGTTATAGGCAATTGGCGCTGACATAGTTCCAAGTGGCAACTGAAATGTAACACTCAAGATTACCCAAGTATCAGGTTGAGACTTGAAAATTGATGTGCGGTAACCAAACTCGCAATCTGCAGCAAAAATCGTGTCAACGGATTTTGTCTTGCGATTCCAAGCTCGAACCTGCGCAATAGTTTCGCTCACACTCTGTCCGTAAGCACCCACATTTTGAATTGGGGTTGCGCCCACAGTTCCTGGAATGCCAACTAATCCTTCAATGCCTGTCCAACCATTTGCCACTGCGGTAGCCACAAAATCATTCCAGTTATGTCCAGCGGCAACAGTTACCCAAGCACCAGCACAGGCAGATTCATCATTTTCAAAACCTTGGGATTCAATCTTGATGACATCGCCGCGAAAGTTATCACTAACTAAAACGTTGCTGCCGCCACCCAGGATTAGGGCATTGGGAATTGCTGAAACTGCTTCGATGATTTCTGATTCGGAGGTCGCAACGACTAACGAGTTTGGCGTGCCACCCACGCGCAAAGTGGTCAGTTCCGCAAGGCTGCGCATCATGTTCCTATTGTGCTAGTCGCACAGTTGCTTTTGCTAAACCTAGGACTTTTGTTTCGCCAAAAACTGCACCGAGATCAACTTGAACAGTCCCATCGTCATTAATCTGGGCAACTTTTCCAGTAAAGCTAACGACTGAGCCTTCAGCAGTATTTGGAACAACCACTGGACGAGTCATTCGAACTGAGTAGTCAATTACCGCAGTTGGATCGCCAACCCAATTCGTCACAACTTGAATTGCGCGCCCCATGGTTAACATGCCGTGGGCAATTACATCTGGGAGACCAACAGACTTGGCAAATGCCTCATCTTGATGAATTGGATTTTGGTCACCCGAAGCATTTGCGTAAGCAACTAAGTCAGCTCGGGTGAAAGTTAAATCTAATGCTGGAAGTTCCATGCCAACAGAAACATCTGAAATCTTTAATGTCATGCTTCTGGCCCTCGCACAACAATCTTGGACCAGCCCGTAACGACAAGTTCGTCGCCAGAGAAAACATCAGTCTTGAAAGTTGCGATTTCATTTGTGCCCAGCGGTTTGATCTCTTCGACTGAGGCACTAACGGTTAGTTCGTCACCAACACGAATTGGACGAACATATTCAAACCTTTGATCGCTGTGAACTAAACGTGAATAATCCAATTGCAAGGCTGGGTCATGGAATGCAGTATCCATTGCATTCATCGTGACCACAATTGGAAATGTTGGGGGCGCAACAGTGCCGTCTGCATATGCAGGATTTGTGTCACCGAGTGCTTTGACGAATGCGGAGATGTTTTCTGAAGTCACCAAGTAAGGCTTAGAAGGTGGATAGACATGACCGATCATGTCGTGGTTCATTCCCATGGGATTCCCCTAAACAAGCGTTAACTAATTAACGAGTTTCCTTGTGAAGAGTGTGCTTGTTGCACTTAGGGCAATGCTTCTTGATCTCTAGGCGGTCAGGATCGTTACGACGATTCTTGCGTGAGATGTAGTTGCGGTCTTTGCAGTCTTCGCATGCCAAAGTGATCTTTGGACGAACGTCGTTACGTGCCATGGTCTTGCCTTTCGTTTGAGCAGCTACACATGGTGTGTAACTGGTCTTGCCTTTACGTACCGAGGGCCGGACTTGAACCGGCGACACAGCGATTATGAGCCGCTTGCTCTACCAAGCTGAGCTACCCCGGCTTAAAACCGTGCGTAAACACGGCCTTCGAGCCCCCTGTCAGAATCGAACTGACGACCTCTTCCTTACCAAGGAAGTGCGCTACCACTGTGCCAAGGGGGCCAGTCTTTTCTTCTAGAAACGCATTTCTGCGCCCCGTTAGCGTATCGAATACCTGCCGTTACAGGGAAATTGAGCCCAACTGGCTTCAGGATCGTCCGTTTCGAGGGGCAAACTGCTAAATCTTGGCACTACGAATTTCCGCATGAATACTACGATTATTAAAACCCTAGGAAATCGGGAGAATCACATGGCAACATCAGCGGAAAATTTGAGCGTCTCGGTCCAAGACCAAGACGACCAGCTGGGCATTTTGCAGCGCCGCCGGATCGAGGCGAACATCATTTCTCCGATTTACCAAATCATGAAGCGTGAGTTGGGCCAGGAACGAGCATCCGACATTATTCGGGAAGCAATAACCGAAGATGCCCACAAAGCTGGCGCTCGATTTGCAGCTAACGAACCAAATGGTGCGAACCTATTAACTTTCATTGCCATCCAAGACCTTTGGAAAAAAGATGATGCACTCGTTACCGATGTAATTGAAGAATCTGAAGAGGTTTACACCTACGAAGTAAAGCGCTGTGCTTATGCTGAGATGTATCAAGAAATGGGTTTGGCAGAAATTGGAAACCTACTTTCCTGCACCCGCGATTTTGAATTCATTGTTGGTTATGATCCAACAATTGAGATCACTCGCACTAAGACAATCATGGGTGGCGACTCGCATTGCGATTTCCATTACGTGCGCAAAGCTCAGGCATGACCACTCCCCAAATCAATTCCGCTCGGCTTTGGAAATCTCTTGATGAAGTTTCAGTATTCGGTGCAACCCCGGCTGGTGGCCTACACCGCTTAGCAGCATCAAAGGAAGATGGTCAGGCCCGCGATTACGTAGTTGCCGCAGCTCGCGAACTTGGTTGCACAATTCGTATCGATGCGCTGGGTAATACCTTTATGCGCCGGGCTGGAACTGATGCAAGTGCAAAAGCAATTCTGATTGGTTCACATTTAGATTCCCAACCACTTGGTGGAAAGTATGACGGCATCTATGGCGTCATGGCTGGCTTGGAATTACTTCGAGTGCTGCACGAATCCAAAACTGAAACCAAGCATGCAATTGAAGTTGCTGTCTGGACTAACGAAGAAGGTGCTCGCTTTGCTCCTGCGATGATGGGCGCAGCCTATTTCGCTGGCAAGTTCACTGCTGAAGAACTTTTGGTTAGAAAAGATGTTGACGGAGTCCAACTTGGAAAGTCGCTAAGTGAGATCGGTTATGCCGGAACTGACAAAGTCTCTCCAGCTGAGCATCAAGCGTATTTTGAGATTCACATAGAACAGGGTCCGATTCTGCAAGATGAAAATCTTCAAATTGGCGTCGTCACTTTGGTGCAAGGCATGCGTTGGTTCCGAGTTGGCATCACAGGTCAAGCAGGTCACACCGGTACATATCCAATGGAAACTCGTCGCGATGCTTTAGTTGCAGCATCACACCTAATCAAGGCGGTTCAGCAGATTGGTTTGGATCAACCGCTTACGGGCCGAGCAACGGTTGGACACATTGTTGTCACGCCTAACTCCCCCAATGTAATCCCAGGACACGTGGAGTTAATGGTTGAATTCCGCAATCCAGAAATTGAAGTTCTAGATGTCATGACTGCATCGCTTAATCAGGCTTTGAAAGATACTGCCGATAAGTATGGCGTTGAAGTAGTTAGCAAGCAGGAGCTTGATTCTGCGACTATCAACTTCACCCAGGAACTTGTTGACTTAGTTGAACAAGCGGCTGCCGCTTGTGGCAAGACATCCAAGCGCATGATTTCAGGCGCTGGCCATGATGCCTGTCAACTATCTGCAGTCATGCCAACAACCATGATTTTTATTCCGTGCGACAAAGGCATCAGTCATGCCGAGAACGAGGCAATTACCCAAGAGTGGGCAGCCGATGGTGCGCAAGTTTTGGTTGAGACCGTGCTGAGGTTTGATACGAACTTAAGTTCACGCTCATAACAGCACTTATTGATCTATTGGCTTGGTGCCTTAAGAACGAAAGTTTCAAGTGAGTACGGGCCACCAATTGCATTTTGTTTATCGCTAGTTGATACATAGATGCGCCAAACTCCTCGTGACAATTCATACCCGGTTGGATCAAGGTAGTTCTTTTCAGAGTCGCTGATAAAAGGTTTGGGATCAACTTCCCAAGTCATTCCATCACTTGACCAAGCCAAAAACATTTTTTGTGGGAGCCTCGAATCATCAGGTGTCGTAGATAACAACGCCACCCAATCATTTGGTTCTGCCTTCAATAAGTAAGGGTCAACATAGGCATCTGAAAATCGAATTCCGTCATCTTCCGTGAAGTTAATGCCATCCTTGCTGGTGCCACTTTTAATAACTTCCCAACGCTCGCCTTCTTGCATATCAACCCAAAGCATTCGAGTGTCGCCTGTTGGATCTACAAACGAGTCTGGGACACCCCAGGCTGCTCCTGGCTTTGCCTGCTGAATTCCAGTGTCAGTTCCATTCTTGAAATTCTCTAGTGAGTCACTAGTTGTGACCTTAATCGTCTTCTGAGATTTCTTTGGATCCGGTGGCTGCGGTTTTGTACCAGGCGCTGGCATCGGACCCGTCATTAATACATCTGTGTAGTACATGTTCCACTTGCCCTCAGGAGTCTTGATCAAAGTGGGGTCAGCTCCCATTGGCATCGGTGCATTAACCGGCTCAAATGTCAGACCATCTTGAGACTTATATAGTTTGATTCCCATGTCTGTTGAATAGAGATAAACCGTTCCATTTTCCAGAATTGCCTCTGGTGAAACTCCAGCTATTCCTAGTGGACTTAACCCTTCAATTGTCCAACCCCTGTGCGAAGTGGCTACTGACTCTTGGGGTGCTTCAGTCGCCTGTGGCTGTTCTGCGGAACTGCAGCCAGCGAGAATAACTGCGGAGAAGGTTAAGGTCACAAGTTTTAGGTGCATATGAAAAGTCCTAACGTCGAATACAAATTTAGCGCTCAAAGGTTTGGCTCGACAAGGGATTTGCGGCTGAAATATAGGTTAAATACTCTTGTAACAAATGTCCGATCATGCGTGAAATTTGTAAAAAGCGCGCGAGAACAAAGAAAGCGCCAGTCCCCGTCGGAACCTGGCGCTTTCTGGTGGCAGATAGTGGGTTCGAACCACTGTAGCTTTCGCGACGGATTTACAGTCCGCTCCCA
>JBIIAS010000059.1:0-7464 GCA_044239795.1 Candidatus Nanopelagicales bacterium
TGCACGGTGATGCCGCTTTTGCGGGCCAAGGTGTAGTTGCTGAAACACTTCAGATGAGTCAATTACAGGGTTACCGAGTTGGCGGCACCATTCACTTGGTAATCAACAATCAAGTTGGCTTTACAACTTCACCTCGTTACAGCCGCACAAGTGTTTACTCAACAGACGTAGCACGCACTATCCAAGCTCCGGTATTCCATGTCAATGGTGATGATCCAGAAGCTGTAGTTCGAGTGGCCCAATTGGCTTACGATTTCCGCCAAGCGTTCCACAAAGATGTTGTTATTGACTTAGTTTGTTACCGTCGCCGTGGTCACAATGAAGCAGATGATCCATCACTAACACAGCCACTTATGTACGACATCATCGATCAGAAGCGTTCGGTTCGAAAGCTATACACTGAAGCACTTGTCGGACGTGGTGACATCACACTGGAAGAAGCAGAGGCCGCTCTTAAGCATTACCAAGATGAACTTGAAGGTGTTTTCCAAGCCACTAAATCTGAATCAGCGGAACACTTTAATTCCTCGGCTTCTGAAGTTATTTCGCATGGTCAGCAAACGCTTGCGCCACAGACTCCAACCTGGGAAGTTCCAACGGCAATCAGTCGCGAAGT
Source organism: Candidatus Nanopelagicales bacterium (assembly GCA_044239795.1). Lineage (GTDB taxonomy): Bacteria > Actinomycetota > Actinomycetes > S36-B12 > UBA5976 > UBA5976. The sequence goes on from JBIIAS010000059.1 coordinate 617, forward strand.
TATTGATCGCGTGGTTGCCAGCCAAACGAATATGCCAGAAGGATTTACAGTTCATCCACGTCTAGCTCCACAACTTGCTCGCCGTGCCGAGATGGTTGCAACTGACGCAATCGATTGGGGTATGGGCGAAGCATTAGCAATCGGCTCATTGCTTACCGAAGGCACCGTTGTTCGCTTGGCTGGTCAAGACAGCCGCCGCGGAACATTTGGCCATCGTCACGCTGTGATTGTTGATAAGCAAACGGGTTGGCAGTACAAGCCCCTTAAGACTTGTTACGAAGCCGGAGCAAAACTTGATGTTTACGATTCCTTGCTCAGTGAATACGCAGCAATGGGATTTGAGTACGGATACTCAGTAATTCGACCTGAAGCGTTAACTATGTGGGAAGCCCAATTCGGTGATTTCGCTAATGGCGCGCAAACCATCATTGATGAATACATAACCACGGGTGAGCAAAAGTGGGCACAAAAGAGCAGCGTTGTCCTGTTGCTTCCACATGGCTATGAAGGTCAAGGGCCGGATCACTCTTCCGCCCGCGTTGAACGCTTCTTGCAGCAGTGTGCGCAAGACAACATCACAGTTGCTATGCCAACAACTCCAGCAAGTTTCTTCCACCTATTGCGCTGGCAAGTGAAGTCCACTTTGACTCGACCACTCGTGGTGTTTACACCTAAGTCACTTCTTCGGGCCAAGTTTGCAACTTCGAAAGTTAGCGACTTCACCGAAGGTACCTTCAAAGCAATCATTGGTGACACGACTGTAAATCCAGATGACGTTACATCTGTGCTGCTGTGTAGTGGAAAGGTTTACTACGACTTAGCCGCCGAGCGCGAAAAGCTGGGTCGTAAAGATGTGGCAATCGTTCGACTAGAACGCCTTTACCCATTGCCTGCAATCACCTTGCCGCCAGAACTCGAGCGCTACAAGAACCTCAAGAATGTTCGCTGGGTTCAAGAAGAGCCGGCCAATCAAGGTGCATGGAGTTTCATGGCAATGAATCTGCCAGCTTTGATTAACCGCGCAATCACAGGAATTTCTCGCCCGGCTTCAAGTTCGCCAGCTGTTGGCTCTCACCATCGCAGTGAACTGGAACAGCAAGCCCTTGTTGCACAGGCTTTTAGCTAGCAGATCGGCTCAGAAGGACTGAATTATGTACTTTACTGACCGAGGAATTGAAGAGCTAGAAAAGCGACGTGGCGAAGAAGAAGTTACGTTTGAATGGTTAGCAGAACGTATGCGGGAATTTGTAGATACCTTTCCTGACTTTGAAGTTCCAACTGAGCGACTAGCAACTTGGCTAGCCCGTCTCGATGATGATGAGGAAGATGTCTGATGCGCGCTGTAGTTGCAGTAAGTGGAAATTTAGAGAATCCATTTGAAGGATTTTCGATTTGTGATCATCCAGATCCAGCTGTACCTGAGGGATGGGTGCGAGTTGCTGTAAAGGCTGCTGCAATCAATCACCATGACGTTTGGACTCTTCGTGGCGTAGCAACTGCTCCGGAAAATCTTCCAATTGTTTTGGGCTCAGATGCTGCCGGAACGCTAGATGACGGAACGGCCGTTATTGTCCATGCTGTTTTGGGCGATCCTTCCAAAGGTGATGAAACCCTGGATCCGAAGCGATCACTACTGAGTGAAGTGCATGATGGCACTCATGCTGAGTACGTAACAGTGCCGGCATACAACGTGATCCCAAAACCTGATTTTCTTTCCTTTGAAGAAGCAGCCTGCTTACCTACCGCTTGGCTCACTGCATACCGAATGCTTTTTACGAAGTCTGGTTTAAAGAAGGGTGACACGGTACTTATTCAAGGTGCAGGCGGCGGTGTTGCTACTGCACTTATCCAACTTGCCAATGCGGCTGGTTTTGTAACTTGGGTAACTTCCCGAGACGAAGCAAAGCGCGAGTATGCAAAGTCAATCGGAGCAAGTGAAGCTTTTGAATCCGGTGCCCGATTGCCAGGAAAAGTTGATGCCGTAATGGAAAGTGTTGGCGAAGCTACTTGGTCGCACTCAATGCGAAGTCTGCGACCTGGCGGAAAAATCGTTATCTGTGGCGCTACCAGTGGAGCTAATCCTCCTGCTGATTTGAATCGTTTGTTCTTCTTGCAACTTGAAGTCGTTGGTTCAACTATGGGAACTCGCGGTGAGTTTGAAGGTTTACTTAAGTTCCTGGGTGAAACTGGTGTGCGTCCACACATACAACAAGTGTTCTCACTCGAAGAGGCTAAGCAGGGTTACGAACTCATGGAACAGGGCGAAATCCAAGGAAAGCTCGTACTAGTCCCGTAACTCGTTGCTTAATTGGACAAATAAAGTAACTTAAATCATTTGAATTGACGTGTCGCTAAGTACGCTTGAGATATGAGCAAACTAACGATTCCAGGCCTACGTCGATTCAATTTGATTGCAGGCGTTGTGCACTTGTTGCAAATGATTGCAGTGCTGGCAATATCAACTGATTTCAGTCTTCCGGTAACGGCCACTTACATGGCCGGTCCGCCTGGGTCGGTGTACTCCGATCCTGTCGTGATTTTTGAAACACCACTTGCCTTGATGGTGGCACTGTTCCTGGGACTTTCAGCATTAGCTCACTTCATCGTTGCTAGCCCACAATTCTTTGGTCGTTATGGCAAGGGCTTAGAAGAAAAGCGCAACTACTTCCGTTGGGTTGAGTATTCGATTAGCTCATCTGTGATGATCGTTTTGATTGCACAAATTACCGGTATCGCAGATGTGACTGCACTTGTCGCGATCTTTGGTGTGAATGCATCCATGATTCTTTTCGGTTGGCTTCAGGAAAAATACGAGCAGCCAGGAAATGGCGGCTGGGTTCCTTACATTTTTGGTTGCATCACAGGTATGGTGCCATGGCTAGCAGTTGCGATTTACGTATTTTCTCCGGGTAACCCATCTGATGCAAGTGCACCGGCATTTGTGTATGGAATTATCGTGACTATCTTTGTGCTGTTTAATTCATTTGCCTGGGTTCAATACAAGCAATACAAAGCCAAGGGTAAGTGGAGTAACTACTTGCATGGTGAGCGGATTTACATTGTGTTGAGTTTGGTTGCAAAGTCTCTGCTAGCTTGGCAGATCTTTGCGAACACGCTTATCCCTGTTTGATTCGCCCTGGCTTAGGCCAGAGTCGATAGGTTGCAACACCGATCACATTGTTATGTGGAATAAGTCCATATGTTCTGGAATCGGTGCTGACTAAATCATTGTCGCCTTGAGTGAAAATGCCGTCTGCTTCGATTCGCAGTATGCGCTTTATTTCAAACTGGCCGGCGCGTTCGAAAACCACAATGTCGCCTATGACTATTGGCCCATCCGTGCGCACAAGTAAGCGCTCGCCAGGGGCCAAGGTAGGAATCATGCTTAAGCCCGAAACAACTGCCATTCGATAACGCATATTCCTATTGTTCCAGCCCTATTCTGCAGGCAACAACCAGCGGCGGTAATCTTTAGGTACGCGGACATCCGCTATATCTTCGGAGGAATTATGAAGCTTTTCGCATCAACAATTGCAGTGAATGCTCACTGCGACCTACCTTGTGGCATCTACGACCCAGCTCAGGCTCGGATCGAAGCACTTTCTGTAAAGGCCTGCATGGAGAAGTACCACGCATCCGATGATGCAGACTTCAAAGCCCGTGCAGTTGCAATCAAGGAAGAGCGCTCACACCAGGTTAAAGAACACCTTTGGGTTCTTTGGACTGACTACTTCAAGGCACCTCACTTCGAGAAGTACCCGAATCTAAATGGCCTTTTCAATGAAGCTACAAAGCTTGCTGGCGCCGGTGGCACCAAGGGTACTAACGATGTAGCAGTTGCTGACCAGTTGATCGCAAAGATCGACGAAATTGCAGCAATCTTCGCTGACTCAAAGAAGTAGAAACCTAACTTATGATTTTGGTGCGCGAGGCAACGCCGGAAGATGTAGCCCAAATGCACCAAATGATTAATGAGTTAGCAGAGTACGAAAAAGCTCCAGAAGAAGTAATCGCGACCGAACATGACCTGATGAAGGCGTTGTTCGGTCGCGATTCTTCTTCCCCTGAGTTCGACCAGCACGACAGTATTTCTACTTCAGGTTCTGCAAATACCCCTCACGGGCAACCCGCACTTTATGCCTTCGTAATCGAAGATCCAGAAGATGCAGAACAACTTGCTGGAATGGCAATTTGGTTTTTGAACTACAGCACTTGGGATGGCACACATGGTGTCTATCTTGAGGATCTTTATGTTCGGCCACAGTACCGAGGCCAAGGCATGGGCAAAGCCTTAATGAAACGACTTGCTCAAGTATGTGTTGACAATGACTATTCAAGATTCCAGTGGTGGGTTTTGGATTGGAATCAACCAGCCATCGAGGTTTACCGAGCTATGGGCGCAAAGGCTATGGATGAGTGGACGGTTTATCGAGTCTCTGGCCAGGAACTTAAAGATCTCGCCAGCGAATAGTTAGGCGATTACCTGTAACGGCGCCGAGATAGGTTAACGTCGTAACGTGAACACAATAGATTTAGCCGTTCCGGCCGAACCAGAATATGTTGGGTTAATCCGAAGCACTGCCGCGCACATTGCGGCACATGCCGACTTAACCCTAGATGCCATTGATGATTTGCGATTGGCCGTTGATGAGGCATTCGCAGTTTTGATTGCGCACAAACCAAACTCCGGTGTTGTCTCTATCAAGTTCAAGGTTTATTCTGAGCGATTAGAAATTGAACTTACTGGCCCAGCCGGAAGTCCCCCACCTGATAAAACTTCGTTTGCTTGGACAGTCCTAAGTGCTTTGGTGCACGAGGTTTCTGCAGACACTTCACCGGCAGGTTTAGTGACTCTGTTGCTAACGGCCAAAGTGGTGGCTAGTGCCTAAAGACGACTTACGGTCAGCCGATCGTGAGATGTTCGAGCAACTTGCAGCTCTAGAAGCAGGTACCAGTGAACACGAGAAGCTTCGGGCTGCTCTAATTGAGCGACATTTGCCATTGGTGACATTCATGGCGCGAAAGTTTGCTGATCGAGGTGAGCCGCTTGATGATTTAATCCAGGTTGGCACAATTGGATTGATTAAGGCGATCGACAGATTTGAAATTTCTAAAGGATTTGAATTCTCCACTTTTGCCACACCAACCATTGTTGGTGAAATCAAGCGACATTTCCGAGATAAGACTTGGGCAGTCAGAGTTCCCAGAAGGCTTCAGGAACTTGGAGCCTCTGTTACTAAAGCGACTACAGAGCTAACGCACAAACTTGATCGCTCACCTACGCCAAAAGAAATCGCAAAACATCTGGGAATCACTGTTGATGAAGTTGCCGAAGCTTTGGAATCGAATGCTGCATATTCAACAGTGAGCTTGGATGTGACAACAGACACTTCAACAAGCATTGGTGATACTTTCGGGGCTTTAGATGAGGCACTTGAAGGAGTCGAGTATCGCGAATCTCTTAAACCATTACTTGCTGAACTGGACGATCGCGAAAAGCGAATTCTGCAAATGAGATTTTTTGAAAACCAAAGCCAAAGTCAAATAGCAGCTGAGCTAGGAATTTCGCAGATGCATGTTTCGCGAATCTTGAACAAAGTTCTAAGTCACTTGCGAGAAGGCTTAGTTAGTTAACGAATCTTCTTGTGGCGTTCTAAGCAGTGCCACAAATCCCGCTACGCCAACCGCGCCGACGATAACTCCGACAACTTTGTAAACAATTAATGTGCCATAAATAAGCGTGTACCCAGCGATTACTACAAAGAGTTGCAGCAAGTAGAACGGCGTACGTGCCCAGTTCTGTTGCTTTGAAATTCCACGAGTACAGGCTGCGAGTGAGAGCGCAAAAACTGTGTAAATAATGAACTGCACTAATGGTGAACCGAGCGTGCTTTTGTCCAAAGTTCCCCTTATGACAATTACCAAGCCGTAAAGGAAGATAGCTCCAGATTCAATAGCGCCGATGGCTATGGTCAACTTTCTCACTTAACCACCATATCGGATTTCACAAATTTCGCGGATAGGGTTGAAGTATGCGGACCCTCTTAGTTGCAAATACCTTTGCAACTTCCACTGATGACGCAATTCAAGCCCGAGTAGTAAGTGAGCTTTCAAAGCACCTAGACATCACTACTGTAAACACCTCAGCTCGAAATGATGCAATTGAAATTGCTAGGTCAGCCCAACAACAAGGTTTTGAACTTGTCATCGGATTGGGTGGGGATGGCACAGTTAACGAGATTGCAAACGGATTGTTACTGGACGGACCTAACCCAGAGGGACCACTGCTTGCTGCAATACCTGGCGGTAACGGCAATGTGTTTGCGCGAAACATGGGGCTTTCAGAAAATCCAATGGAAGCTACTGCACAAATCTTGAATGCAATCAACAATCAGAAATTCCAAGAAATTGGTGTCGGGCGAATTGCCACAAATAACATTTCTCGCTGGTTCTTATTCAATGCGGGCATTGGACTTGATGCCGCGGTACTCGCTGAAATGGAAGTACGCAGAGCAAGTGGCAAGGCGGTTAGCGACTTCTCCTACGCGACGCTGGCACTTCGGGAGTTGTTTACCAGAACCGATCGCAAGCACGGTTCGTTGAGCTTGGTTTCTGATTCCGGTGAGGTCCAAAGAAATGCACATTTTGCACTGATTGTAAATCTCGCTCCGTGGGCCTACCTGGGATCAAAGGCATTGAATCCACTTCCATCTGCTAGCCATCACACTGCACTAGATGTGTACGCACCAACTTCACTTTCGGTTTCATCGGTTTTGCGACTAGCCAGCCGCGCAATCGCTGGAAAATCTGCAGAGAATGATCGCAATGTGATTGCACTCACAAATCAA
>JBIIAS010000004.1:0-26879 GCA_044239795.1 Candidatus Nanopelagicales bacterium
GGGTAGGCAAGCGCCGCGACCACGGCGGCATTGCATTTCTTGACCTGCGTGATTCAACCGGCACGGTTCAGGTTGTAGTTCGTGATGAAGCAGTAGCAGGGGAACTTCGATCCGAGTTCTGTCTCCAGATAATCGGCACTGTAGAAGCTCGCCCGGCTGGAAATGAAAACTCTGAAATCGAAACAGGTGACATCGAAGTCATTGCAGATTCCGTCGTAGTTCTCAGCAAGAGTGCCCCGCTACCGTTTCCAATTGATGATGCGATAACCGTCGGCGAAGAAACTCGATTGAAGTATCGCTATTTAGATTTGCGTCGTCCTTCGGCAGGAAACATTCTGCGTATGCGTAGTAACGTCAATCGCTTAGCTCGTGAAGTTCTGCACGATCGCAATTTTGTCGAAATTGAAACCCCAACGCTTACCCGTAGTACTCCAGAAGGTGCACGCGACTTCTTAGTTCCAGTGCGACTGCAGCCAGGTCATTGGTACGCCTTGCCACAGAGTCCTCAGTTGTTCAAGCAACTCTTGATGGTTGGTGGCATGGAACGTTACTACCAAATCGCAAGATGTTACCGCGATGAAGATTTCCGCAAGGATCGTCAACCGGAATTTACTCAACTTGATATTGAGATGAGCTTTGTAGAACAAGAGGACATTCTCGAAGTTGGTGAAGCGATCGTACGTAGCCTTTGGCAAGGAACTTTGAACTACACAATCGGTGACATCCCTCGGATGACTTATTTCGATGCCATGGATAAGTACGGTTCCGACAAACCAGACTTGCGCTTCGATATCGAACTTACAGATTGCACTGACTACTTCAAGAACACTGAGTTCCGGGTTTTCCAAAATGAATATGTCGGCGCAGTTGTGATGCCAGGTGGCGCAGATCAACCTCGTCGGGCATTTGATGCCTGGCAGGAATGGGCAAAGCAACGTGGAGCCAAGGGCCTTGCCTACGTAACTTTTGACACCGATGGAACACTTGGCGGTCCAGTTGCAAAGAATCTTTCCGACAGCGAACGCGACGGCCTAGCGGCTCAGCTTGGAGCTAAGCCAGGAGATTGTGCATTCTTTGGCGCTGGCGACAAGTCCAGCACCCAACAACTGCTCGGTGCAGTTAGACAGGAAGTTGGCGAACGCTGCGGACTTATCGATGAAAACCAATGGTCGTTCCTTTGGATCGTCGATGCACCTATGTTTGAAAAGACCGACGAGGGTGGTTGGACTGCAGTTCATCACCCATTCACTTCTCCTAACGCCGAATGGGTCGACCGATTCGAAGAAGCTCCAGACAAAGCATTGGCTTGGGCTTATGACATCGTCTGTAACGGCAATGAAATCGGTGGTGGGTCTATTCGTATTCACCGCAGTGACGTGCAAGAGCGCGTATTCAGCTTGCTAGGTCTAAGTGACGAAGAAGCTCAGGAGAAGTTTGGCTTCCTGTTGGATGCATTTGCTTACGGTCCGCCACCTCATGGCGGTATTGCATTTGGCTGGGATCGAATTTGTATGTTGCTTTCGGGTGCCACAAGTTTGCGCGACGTGATTGCGTTTCCAAAGACTGGCGCTGGCTTTGATCCACTAACCAGTGCACCGACTCCAATCACTGATCAGCAGCGACTTGAAGCTGGGATCGACGCAGATCCATTTGCTCAAGACGCTAGTGATGACTGATTCACTTTTTGATCAAGAATCAGGCGGTTCGCCGCTGGCAGTTCGCATGCGCCCGCGCACGCTTGATGAATTCGTTGGGCAACGCAAAGCGATAGCAACCGGCAGTCCGTTACATAAACTGCTGCAGCCTACCGATGTTGATACAAAATCATCAGTTATTTTGTGGGGACCGCCAGGAACTGGAAAGACAACTCTTGCCCAACTCATCGCAAGAGCGGGATCCGCAAAGTTTATGGAACTCTCGGCGATTAATGCTGGAGTTAAAGATGTGCGTGAGGTAATCACGGCGGCCCAGGAGAACAAATCGCTTTATGGTGTCTCAACCGTTTTGTTCGTTGATGAAGTTCATCGTTTTAACAAGACGCAGCAAGATGCTCTATTGCCAGGAGTCGAGAACGGTTGGGTAACTCTGGTCGCGGCTACTACCGAGAATCCGTCCTTCTCAGTTATTGCTCCGCTCATGTCACGTTCGCTTTTGGTGACACTTTCTGAGTTAGATGAATCTGAGATCACAAACGTAATAAACCGTGCCATCACAGATCCCCGTGGCTTAAACGCCACAGTCACAATTACCTCAGATGCTCTCGAGATGTTGATTCGACTTGCTGGTGGCGACGCTAGGCGAGCGCTGACTGTACTCGAAGCTGCAGCTGGAGTTGCACTAGGTAATTCACACACGGAGATTTCAGTTGATGACATCAGTTCTGCAAGCGATCACAATGTTGTGCGATACGACAAAGCAGGTGATCAGCATTACGACATCATTAGTGCTTACATTAAGTCGATCCGTGGCTCTGATCCCGATGCAGCACTGCATTACTTAGCGCGCATGCTTGAGGCCGGTGAAGATCCGCGATTCATTGCACGCCGATTAATGATTAGCGCCAGCGAAGATATCGGACTTGCCGATAATTCGATGCTGCAGGTAGCAGTTTCAGCTGCTCAAACTGTGGCGCTTATTGGCATGCCAGAGGCACGGATAACACTTTCGCAAGCCACAATCGCATTGGCCTTGGCTCCAAAGTCCAACAGTGCTTACCTGGCAATTGACCGAGCCATCGATGACATTCGAACTGGTGACATCGGAACTGTTCCAGCTCACTTACGGGATTCGCACTATGCCCGTGCTGGCGATTTAGGTCATGGCGTTGGGTACTTGTATCCACACAATGAGGCTTCTGGAGTGAGTGAACAGACGTATCTGCCAGACCCATTAAGTAATGCCAGGTACTACCAGCCAACAGATCGTGGCGAGGAAGCAGGTTTGCATCAAGTTTGGAGCAAAATTCGTTCCATTCTGGGTAGGGATTAAGTCCTTACAGCCGAAGTTCGTTAGGGTTTAGGGGATAGCGCACCAAGTTTGTGGGTTTTTACTCGCGAGCTGACACTAAATAGAGAGAGTTGATAGCAGTGGAATCCGCTGAAATTCGATCCAGATTTTTGAACTACTTTGAGTCCAAAGGTCACACGGTCGTGCCTAGCGCCAGCCTGCTACTTGATGATCCAACTCTGCTATTCGTAAATGCTGGAATGGTTCCGTTCAAGCCATATTTCTTGGGTGAAGCTGCGCCGCCTTACCCGCGTGCAGTATCTGCCCAAAAGGTTGTGCGAACGCTTGACATTGAAGAAGTTGGAAAAACAACTCGCCATGCGTCGTTCTTCCAAATGTGTGGCAACTTTTCCTTTGGTGATTACTTTAAAGAACAAGCAATTCCATATGCTTGGGAATTATTAACTTCACCAGTATCTGAAGGTGGTTACGGCTTTCCAGAAGACAAGCTTTGGGTCACTGTCTATTTAGACGATGACGAGAGCGTAGATATTTGGCACAAGGTCGTTGGTGTACCAATGGAACGCATCCAACGCCGTGACATGGCCGACAACTATTGGTCAATGGGTGTGCCTGGTCCTTGTGGACCATGTTCAGAGATTTATTTCGACCGCGGACCAGAGCACGGAAGCGAAGGCGGACCAATTGCGGATGAAACAAGATATCTAGAAGTTTGGAATCTTGTGTTCATGCAATTCGAACGCGGCGAAGGACCTGGCAAGGAAAACTTCCCAATTCTTGCCGAACTTCCATCGAAGAGCATTGATACTGGCATGGGTCTGGAGCGCATGGCTGCTTTGCTTCAAGGCGTAGACAACATTTACGAAATTGACACAACTCGAATCATCTTGGATCGAGCCAGCGAATTAAGCGGTCGCAAGTATGGCGCTGATCCAAAGTCTGATGTTGCGTTACGTGTCGTGGCTGATCACGCGCGAACCTGTGCATTCTTAATTGCAGATGGCGTTTTGCCTGGAAACGAAGGTCGCGGCTACGTATTGCGACGCATCTTGCGTCGAGTGGTGCGTAATATGCGATTGCTCGGAACTCATCAACCTTCAATGAAAGAACTTATAGCAGCCAGCATTACTGCGATGGCACCTCAGTATCCAGAATTGTTAACAGAGCAAGGTCGCATCATGTCTATTGCTGCAGCCGAAGAAGAAACATTCTTAAGCACGCTTGAGCGCGGTACCTCAATGTTTGATTTGGCTGCTGCGGACTTGAAGTCATCAAAGACAAAAGTATTGAGTGGCGATTCCGCATTCGCTCTTCATGACACATTTGGATTCCCAATCGACTTAACGCTAGAGATGGCAGCCGAACAAGGCCTGAGCGTCGATGAAGAAGGCTTCCGTCGCTTAATGCAGGAACAACGTTTCCGCGCTAAAGCGGACTCCGTGGCTCGAAAGAGTGGCGTTGCTGCAGTAACGGTTTATCGCGACATCATGGGTAAGTCAGGTGTAACAAAGTTCACTGGCTACACCGAAACAGAGACCGAAAGCGTTGTCACCGGTCTCGTTGTAGACGGCGTTGATGTAAAGAATGCAGTACAAGGCGATGAAGTCGAAGTACTCACAGATCGCACTTCGTTTTATGCCGAAGGCGGCGGACAGTTAGCTGATCACGGACAGATCACCCTCAGCGATGGTTCTGTTATTGAAATCTCTGATGTGCAGACCCCAGTCCCTGGTTTGTATGTGCATCGCGGACGTGTTGTTTCTGGCGCACCAACAGTTGGTACGAGTGCTCTAACTCAAGTTGACGTGCAGCGCAGACTTGCAATCTCGCGCGCTCACACTGCAACCCATATGGTTCACAAGGCTTTCCGTGAGGCGCTAGGCGAAACTGCAACACAGATGGGTTCCGAGAACTCACCAGGACGTTTCCGTTTTGATTTCCCAAGTGCTGGCGCGGTTCCGCACTCTGTTCTTTCTGATGTTGAAGCCCGCGTTAACGAAGTTCTTCTCGACAACTTGCTGGTTACTGCAGAGCTAATGACGCAAGAGCAAGCCCGCGCAACTGGAGCTATGGCACTGTTTGGTGAAAAGTATGGAGACCAAGTCCGTGTTGTCAGCGTAGGTGACTGGGCACGCGAACTTTGCGGTGGAACTCACACTGAACGGTCCGGACAGTTGGGTGTAATCACTTTCTTGTCCGAGAGCTCAATCGGTGCTGGAGTGCGAAGAGTAGAAGCACTAGTTGGCGCCGATGCTTATCGTTACTTAGCTCGTGAACATCATCTAGTTGGCCAGCTTTCCGAAATGACTAAAGTCAGAGCCGAAGAGTTGCCAGACCGAATTGCGAAAATGATGGAGCGCTTAAAGGCAGCCGAGAAAGAAATTTCGAAGGCACGCACGGCAGCGTTGACCAGTAACATCGAATCTCTCGTGGGTGAGCCAGTACGCGTTGGCGAAATTTCGCTTTACCGTTTCACTGCACCTGCTGGTACCGCAGCAGGGGACTTACGTGACCTTGTAACAAATGCAAAGGGCAGCATCAAGGGTTCCGGTTTCGTTTTAGTTGCCGCTACTGTTGAAGACGACAAAGTTGCAGTTGTTGTAACAACAGATGCTCCAGCCCGTGACGCAGGAGCTTCGGCAGCAAATGTTCTGAAGGCGATGTTGCCAGCACTTGATGGCAAGGGTGGCGGCAGTCCAGAAATGGCACAGGGCGGCGGAACTGGCGCTTCTAATCTTGACGCAGCCTTCACCTCAGCAAGCAACGGGATTAGCAGCTAGTACATGATCACTGGAGTTCGCTTGGCTCTTGACGTAGGTTCAGTGCGAATCGGTGTCGCTAAATGTGATGCAGAGGGTTTGCTGGCTACACCGCTAACAACGATCTCGACTGGACCCGATGCTGTACTCCTAGTCTTGGGATTGATTCAAGAGCTTGAAGCCATATGTATTTACATCGGGAAACCTATTAACCTCGCTGGAAAAGACACCGCGAGCACTCAGTCTGCAATTGAGTTTGCTGGTGAAGTCGCAGCATTGCTAAAGGAATCTGAAACTCAAGTACGACTGATCGATGAAAGATTGAGCACTGTCAGCGCGCAACGCGGAATGCATGAGGCGGGTCGCACCGTTAAGCAAAGCCGTGATGCAATAGATCAAGCAGCCGCAGTAGTTATTTTGGAGCACGCGCTGGCTTCGGAGCGAAACTCTGGAACCTTAGTGGGAGAGGAAGTGAAGAGCTAGATGAGCAATATTGACCTGTTTGACAACCCTTCACAACCGCAAAAAGCACCTAACCATAGATCAAAGAAAAAGTCTTTTGGAAAGACTTTGGTCATCTTGTTGGCAGTCATTGCCATTATCGGACTAATCACTCCGCAAGTTATTTCTCGTCTATCTGGCGCACCTGATTTCCCAGGACCAGGCTCAGGTTCAGTGCAAGTTCAGATTGAAGCCGGCGAAACTTTGGCACAGATCGGAAACAGTCTTAAGGAACTTGGCGTCGTTGCATCAGTGGACGGTTTCATTGCTGCGGCTAACGACAATCCAGATAGTGGATCGATAGCTCCAGGTGCATACAAATTGTTACTTGAGATGAAGAGTTCCGATGCAATATTGGCTTTGCTGGATCCAGCGAATCGAGTTGTGACCCGCGTAGTTATTCCTGAAGGCAAGCGAGTTTCTTGGGTCATCGAAACTCTTGCAACTGAGACTGGAATCCCAGCTGCAGAGTTCGAAGCCGCTGTAGCCAAGGCGAACCAATTAGGTTTACCTGAATACGCAGGTGACAATCCTGAAGGCTTCTTGTTTCCTGCAACTTACGAGTTTGCACCAGATACATCGGCTGAACAGATGATTAGCGAGATGATTTCTCGCTTCAATGCCGAAGCAAAGAAGATTGATCTTGAGGCTCGAGCCGCAGAGATGGGCAGAACTCCATATGAGATCGTAATTGTTGCGTCGCTTTTAGAGGTTGAAGGACATCCTAGAGATTTTGCCAAAGTTGCTCGCGTGGTTTACAACCGTCTTGCAGAACCTATGCCGTTGCAGTTTGATTCCAGCGTCAATTATGGCTTGGGTAAGACAGATGTAATTCTTACAACAGAACTACTAAACGTTGACACTCCATACAACGTTTATCTTCGTCCAGGTTTACCACCCACACCAATCGATAGTCCTGGCGCTGAAGCCTTGGAAGCAGCGCTGAACCCCGCGCCAGGTGATTGGCTTTTTTTCGTAACTGTCGACTTGAATACTCAGGAAACGAAATTCTCACGCTCTTATGAAGAGTTCTTGACTAATAAAGACGAGTTCTTGGCTTTCTGTGATGCTAATCCAGGTGTGTGTTATTAATGAAAGCTGCAGTTCTAGGTAGCCCAGTTTCACATTCATTGTCACCCGTACTTCACAATGCTGCGTATCGAGCGCTTGGTTTAGATCATACCTACTCTGCAATTGAAGTTTCAGAGTCAGAGTTAGGAGACTTCCTAAAGACCGTTGATGAAAATTGGCTTGGCGTCTCTTTAACGATGCCGCTGAAGGAAATTGCATTTCAATTCGCTGATACCTGTAATGAACTTACAAACCTGACTGGTGCAATCAACACTTTGGTTTTCGGAACGCAAATCAAGGCATACAACACTGACGTACTTGGAATCGTTGACGCACTCGTCGAAGCGGGTTCCGACCAAATCGATAAGGCAGTCATTTTCGGATCAGGTGCCACCGCGCGATCATCTCTTGCAGCAGTTCAAAAACTAGGCGCACAAGAAGTTTCATGTGTCGCACGGAATGTCAGTGATGTTAAGCGCATGGCCGCCATGGCCACCGAAGTTGGTCTTAGCTTCACTCATGCCCAGTTAGACGACTCTGGATGGCTCAATGCAGATGTGGTAGTTAACACCACGCCAGTTGGTGTGATGGATGACGTCGCACGAGATGTTATCTCGCCGAAAGGATTATTACTTGATGTGGTTTATAACCCTTGGCCAACTCAGTTAGCAGCTTCTTGGGCAGTCACCGGCGGAACAATCGTTTCTGGTTTGAGCATGCTCTTGCATCAAGCCGGGCATCAAGTCACGCTCATGACAGGTAATCCAGCGCCTGTCGCACAGATGCGCGAGACATTAAATGCTGAACTGCTGGCTAGGGGATTAAGCACCATCTAGGACTTCAATTCGGTGTTATTGCCCAAAAGGTGAAAGACTAGAGGCATGTTGCGTTGGTTAACCGCTGGAGAATCTCACGGGCCTGCGCTTTCCGCAATCATTGAAGGCCTTCCAGCTGGTGTCGAGGTGCAAACTTCCGATATAGATGCTGCCTTGGCGCGGCGCCGACTTGGATTTGGCCGCGGCGCGCGAATGAAGTTTGAACAAGACGCGGTAACCATAACGGGTGGTATTCGCCACGGCTCAACCCAAGGTGGGCCAGTTGCCATCAACATTGCTAATTCCGAATGGCCAAAATGGCAAGACGTGATGTCAGCTGATCCAGTATCTGCTCAAGATCTTGAAAGTATCGCGCGCAATGCTCCGTTAACTCGTCCACGTCCAGGACATGCAGACCTAGCTGGAATGCAGAAGTACTCACACACTGATGCTCGACCAATTTTGGAACGGGCTAGCGCTAGGGAAACTGCTGCTCGAGTTGCTCTTGGTGAAGTTGCTAAGAGATTTTTGTTTCAGGCAGCGGGCATCACCGTAATGAGTCATGTCGTGAGCATCGGCACGGTTGCTACAGACTCAGAAGAGATTCCTAACTTCTCAGACTTGGAAAAGATCGATCAAGATCCCGTACGTTGTTTCTCACCTTCTGCTAGTGCAGCTATGCAGGCGGAAGTAAGTTCAGCGCAATCTGACGGTGACACGCTTGGTGGAGTTGTAGAAGTTGTTGCACATGGAGTTCCAGTTGGCTTAGGTTCACATGTGCATTGGGATCGCAGACTAGATAGCAAACTTGCTGCAGCATTGATGGGTATCCAGGCAATCAAGGGTGTTGAGATTGGCGATGGCTTCGAGACCTCACGACGTCGTGGATCGATGGCTCACGATGAGATTTACCGAGAAGATGGTGAGATTCATCGCGAGACTGCGCGCAGCGGTGGCACTGAAGGCGGCATGAGTACTGGAGATGCCATCAGAGTTAGAGCTGCGATGAAACCAATCTCTACTGTGCCGCGTGCGCTGTCGACTATTGATGTAAATACTGGCGAGCCAGCAACGGCTATTTCGCAGCGAAGCGATGCTTGTGCAGTGCCGGCTGCTGGTGTGGTGGCCGAAGCCATGGTTGCTCTGGTTTTGGCCGAGGCACTTCTCGAGAAGTTTGGTGGCGATCATGTTTCCGAAACCGCACGGAACATCGAAGCCTATAAATCGAATCTAAGGATTTGAAATGTCGACCATAGTTTTAGTTGGCGTCCCTGGTGCTGGAAAAACTACTGTTGGCAAGCTCTTGGCAAAAGAGTTAGCAGTGGAATTTTTCGATAGCGACCAAGTTATTGAGGCGAGAGCCGGAAAAAGCGTTTCAGACATCTTTACTCAAGATGGTGAGCCAGCATTTCGAAAGCTAGAGCATGACGTGATCGTTGAGTTGCTTGATTCCAACAATGCAGTTCTGGCCCTTGGTGGTGGGTCGCTTGGAAACGACGACACCAGAGCAAAAGTGAAAGACGCCACAGCAGTTTGGTTAGTAACTGGATTAGCCCAAGCGGTTGATCGCGTTGGCATGAACCGCAATCGTCCACTTTTGCTGGGTAATGTGCGGGGACAATTGGCTGGCTTGATGGCTGCCCGCGAGCCGTTTTACAAAGAAGTTGCAGCAATTGCCGTTGATACCTCCAAGTTAATACCCAGTGAAGTAGTAACTGAGATTGTTTCGGAGTTGAAAAAGAGTGAAACGCTATGAAGTCAATCCAAGTAAGCGCTGAGCATGTTTACCAAGTTTTAGTTGGCCGCGACATTCTGAATGAAATAACGAAGAACATTGATGGGGCTTCCCGAATTGCAGTGATTCATCCGCAGTCGATGCAGGATGTTGCTGGAAGGATTAGACAGAAACTAACTGATGTGGAATCAATTTCTATTGAAGTACCTGACGCCGAAAGTGCTAAGACTTCGGCAGTTCTGGAATTTTGCTGGATGGCTCTAGGTAAGGCCGGCTTTACGAGAAATGACGTGATCATCTCTTTAGGAGGTGGCGCTACTACAGACTTAGCCGGATTCGTCGCTGCTACTTGGCTGCGAGGAGTTCGAGTAATTCATGTGCCAACTACTTTGTTGGCCATGGTTGATGCAGCCGTGGGTGGCAAAACTGGGATTAACACAAGTGAAGGCAAGAACCTAGTCGGCGCAATTTATTCGCCAGCTGCCGTGATTTGTGACATGAACTTCCTAGATTCCCAATCACGTGATGATTACATTGGTGGACTGGCGGAAGTTGTCAAATGTGGTTTTATTCGCGACGAAGCCATTTTGAATTTGATCGAGTCAGACCTGCAGGGTGCCCAGAGTTCTAATTGGATCCATGCACCAGAAATTATTGCGCGGGCAATCCAAGTTAAGGCCGACGTAGTTGGAAATGATTTGCGCGAAACTCTTGGCACTTCAACAGGGCGCGAAATTTTGAATTACGGACACACATTTGGGCACGCAGTCGAAAGGCTTGAGAATTACACCTGGCGTCACGGCAATGCGGTAAGCGTAGGCATGATGTTTGTGGCTTACTTGGCTCAGATTGCTGGTCGACTTGATGAAGAAGCCGTAAATCGTCATCGTGCGATTTTAAGTGGCGTCGGGCTACCAGTTACCTACAACCGTGGAACCTTCAATCAACTTCATGACGCAATGCGAATAGACAAGAAGAGTCGTGGCTCCAAACTCAGATTTATAGTTTTGGAACAGGTTGGAAAACCTTCAATTCTGGAAGCACCAGATGCGGCGTTGCTGATTGCTGCACATGGAAAACTAGGGCAGGCTGAAGACCATGCGTAATGTAATGATCCTTAACGGTCCAAACCTTGACCAACTAGGCACTCGCGAACCAGAACTTTACGGAACTCTGACTTTGGCAGGTATCGAAGCCCTTTGCACTGAGACAGGTGCTGCGCTGGGATTCAGCATTGACTTTCGGCAGACAAATGATGAAGCAACTTTGATCGGTTGGTTGCATGAGGCAACGAAATCAGACTCTCCAGTCATCATGAATCCAGCTGCTTTTACGCATTATTCAGTTGCAGTGCGCGACGCTGCCGCAATGTTAACTGCGCCTTTGATTGAGGTTCACTTAAGCAATCCAATTGCGCGTGAAGAATTCCGTCACACATCTTTGATCTCAGGAATCTCCAAGGGAACCATTAGTGGCTTTGGTGCGCAGTCTTACGTTCTAGCACTGAATGCATTAGCAAAACTGTGACCTTAGATCGGATTAGCCGGCTCCAGACTCTGATTAAGCCGGGGCAGTATTTCTACATTTCAAATTTGATTAATGTTCGCTATTTAACTGGATTCACCGGATCAAATGCCGCACTTTTGGTTTCACAATCAAGTGCGACTCTGGCAACTGATTCAAGATATGAAATTCAAGCTGCAGCACAAGTTCCAGACATTCCAGCGGTCATTGGACGTAACTTTCCTGAGTTGCTATTGGGCAAACTTCTCAAATCTGAAGTGGTTGTAGAAGGCACAGATCTCTCAGTAGATACCTATCAGCATCTGGTGGCCTCATATGAGCACAAGTTTTCTAGCGAAGTGGGTGTGGTCGATAACTTAAGAGCAGTTAAGGATGACTCAGAGATCGATCTGATTGCGCAAGCATGTGAGATAACTACTCGAGCCTTTACGAACGTAATTGAGTCAATCAAGGTTGGTCAGAGCGAAAAACATGTACGAAATACTCTGGAGCAGCGAATGCGGGAGTACGGTGCTGACGACATTGCATTCGCATCGATTGTGGCGTCTGGTCCAAATAGTGCAATCCCACACCACGAGCCGACCGATCGAGAGATTCAATCTGGTGATTTCTTAAAGATTGACTTTGGTGCGAAGTATCAGGGATATCACGCGGATTGCACTCGCACAGTGGTTGTTGGTCGGCCAGCAAGCTGGCAGATTGACTTACATTCAGCCGTATCAGCTGCGCAAGAGGCTGGCAGAAACAAAATCCGATCTGGGATTGCATTTACGGACGTCGAAACTGCAGTAAATCAATCTCTGAATGCAAGCGGATATCGAGACCTCTTCACACATGGTCTCGGTCATGGAGTTGGACTCGCAATCCACGAGGACCCGTTTTTTGGTCGTGTTAGAGACGCTAAGATTGCTCCTAATACAGTCATAACCATTGAACCTGGCGCCTATCTAAGAAACAAAGGTGGCGTAAGAGTCGAGGACACGATTGTTGTTAATTCCGAAGGATATCTAAACCTTACGAATTTGCCCTATGAATTACTGGAACTGTAAGTACCTAACAAGGAGTGCACGTGGCCTCAACTAATGATCTAAAAAATGGACTTGTCCTGAACATCGATGGACAGCTTTGGGCCGTAGTTGAGTTTCAACACGTCAAGCCAGGTAAAGGTCCGGCTTTCGTTCGCACCAAGCTAAAGAACATTCTTTCCGGCAAGGTTGTAGATAAGACTTTCAACGCAGGTGTCTCAGTTGAAACTGCAGACGTTGATAAGCGCAACATGCAGTACTTGTACCGTGATGGCGATGGCTGGATCTTCATGGATCTACAAACTTTCGAGCAATATACATTGTCAGATGCAATTGTTGGTGATGGATCTAAGTACATGCTTGAGAACCAGGAAGGTGTTGTGGCAATTCACAACGACCTACCGATCTACCTCGAACTTCCAGCGAGCGTTGAATTGATGATCACTTACACTGAGCCAGGTTTACAAGGAGACCGTTCTAGCGCTGGTAGTAAGCCAGCAACTCTTGAAACTGGTGCCGAGATCAAAGTTCCTCTCTTTATCGAATCAAACACCAAGGTCAAAGTTGATACCCGTGATGGTTCGTATTTAGGTCGAGTCAACTAAGTGCGCACAAGAACTAAAGCTCGACAGCGCGCCGTTGAATCGCTCTTTGAGGCTGAACAACGCGGCGTTAAGTCATCTGAAATTTTCGAGCGCAACCCCGACGTTAACGACTATGCAATTGAACTTGCTGGTTTAGTTGAACTGCACTTGGATCGAATTGATGAAGTAATTTCAACTTACTCTCAAGACTGGCCACTTGAACGGATGCCGGCAGTAGATCGAGCCATTGTGCGAGTTGCAATTGCTGAATTGTTATGGCTTCCAGAGGTTGATAGTGGCGTGGCGGTGTCCGAAGCTGTTGAGATTGCAGCCACTCTGAGTACGCCTGAATCGGGCAAGTTCATAAATGGTGTGTTGGGTCAGATAGCTTCAATTAGAGGCTCATTAACTGCGCTGTAAGGCCTAACTAACTGTCAGGGATAACTCCCGCCTTTGTGGTGCCCTGAGTGGGATTCGAACCCACACTGAACGGTGTTTGAGACCGCGCTCTCTGCCAGTTGGAGTACCAGGGCTTATCTTTCTTCTCGAGAAAGGCTATCGCATAGAAAACCTTAAGTTGACCGTAGGCTTGAGTTATGGGAAATCCAACAGCGTCAAGTGTGGCCAATAGCAATTGGACAATCCCAAATGCGCTTAGTGGACTTCGGCTACTCGGCGTTCCAGTTTTTTTCTGGTTAATTGTTGGTCCACAGAGTGATGGTTTAGCACTAGCAATCCTGATCGCTAGCTCATTCACAGATTGGCTAGATGGCTACCTGGCACGAAGGCTAAATCAGTTCAGCCGCCTTGGCGAGTTACTGGATCCTTTGGCTGACCGACTTTATGTAGTTGCGGCCTTAGCTGCGCTTTACATCCGCGACCTACTACCGATTTGGGTAGTTGTTCTCCTTATTCTGCGTGACGTTCTAATGTCGATGCTTTTGCTGTATTTGAAGCGACTTAGAATCACTGGCGTTCCTGTTCATTTCGTTGGCAAAGCTGCCACCATGAATTTGCTTTACGCCCTTCCTCTTATCTTGCTCGGAACATTCAGTGGGCTAGTAGGTCAATTGGCCCACTTATTTGGTTGGGCATTCCTAATTTGGGGTATCACTATGTATTGGTACGCCGGAGCACTCTATTACCGACAAGTCTTTGAAATGAGAAGAGTTCAAAATGCGCGTTGATGCATCTCTAGATGCTCTATTGGCCGACGCGTTGGCCTCCGACTACGCAAACACGTCTCAAGAACAAAACGCTGGGCGACTTCGAATAATTGCGATAGCTTCAGCAGCGACTTTGGTAACCCTGATACTTGGTATGGCTATTGCGCAAACCCGGTTGCAAGCGAGCGAATATTCCTTGACTAGGGATGCTCTCGTAGAACGCGTAACTGCTGCAGATCGACGGGTACAAGAATTGGAGGCGACCGTTCTAACTGCACAAAACAACCTGCTTAATGCTGAGGCGGCCAATCTTGCAGGAACGTCGTTAGGAGATCAGGCTAGAGAAAGACTAGATCGTCTTCGGATAGCAACGGGGCAAACCGAAGTGTCTGGAGATGGCGTTACAGTGACGATCGATGACGCTCCAGTTGATCCACTTCTTGGAGATGAAACGCCACCTGGACGAGTGATCGACCGTGACCTACAGTTGATCGTCAACGGACTTTGGCAAGCGGGTGCAACTGACATTGCAATCAATGGCAGGCGATTGACCCCAACTTCTGCCATTCGAGCGGCCGGCGAAGCAATTTTGGTTAACTATCGACCTATGTCCCCGCCCTATGTCGTATCGGCAATTGGGCCAGATGCCGATAGCCTTGCGGGTCGATTCAGAGACAACCCCGCAGGACTATTGCTTGAGGAACTAGAGACGCAATACGGCGTAATCTGGGAACTACAAACAGTAGGAGACATAACGTTGCCTGCTGCCAGTTCGACTTCCAAAAACAGTGAGGACGCGCCATGATTCCAGCCATTGGACTGCTAGTTGGAATTATTTTGGGACTTCTGTTGCAGCCTACGGTTCCCGTTTGGCTACAGCCTTACCTGCCTATCGCAGTAGTAGCAGCTCTAGATGCAGTCTTTGGAGCGTTTAGATCTGTGCTTGATGGCTTGTTTAATGACCGAATCTTCGTCATTTCATTTTTGTCCAATGTATTAGTTGCTGCAGTGATCGTTTTTCTTGGAGATCAATTAGGTGTTGGCTCTCAGATGTCTACAGGTGTTGTTGTGGTGCTGACCATGCGTATCTTCGCAAATGTTGCTGCTATTCGACGTCATTTACTTAAGGCTTAGCAATGGGAATGCATTCAGCGCCACGTAGAGCCAGGCCAGCCCGTTCTGGTGAAGAGGCGCGCTTTCGGCTAAAGCGAACGTTGTCGCCCCAGCGTAGCGGTACTCAACTCGTGATTACTGTCTTGTTCGTGGTGCTTGGCTTCACTATGACAGCTGCGATATCCGATAACGAATCTGAATCGGTTCTTGCGAACGCCCGACAAAGCGATCTGGTTAGTTTGTTAGATGATCTTGCCCAACGTGAAGCCAGACTAGAGGCTGAAAACTCTCGACTGGAGAACGCACGTGAAACTTTGCTTGGCGGTGACGAATATTCGGCGCTCAACGAAGCTAAGCGCAGAGCAGACGCGCTGGGTGTATTGGCTGGAAGCGAGGAAATCGTTGGATCTGGCATTGAAGTTTCAATTTCTGGAAATCTAACTGCCTCCACATTGATCGATGCAATTCAAGAACTCCGTGACGCTGGGGCAACCGCTATTCAGATTTCTGATCGCAGCCTAGCCGTCAGACTGGTTGCAAACAGTTGGTTTGCAGATAGCACGAGCGGTGTCACGGTTAGTGGAACTGCATTGCAGGTCCCAATCAAAATTTCTGCAATCGGTGACCCATCAGTTCTAATTCCTGCAATCGAAATTCCAGGCGGCCTGGTCGACACTGTCGGTTCTGGCGGTGGGGAAGTTGTGATCAGCGAAAAAGAAAATGTGGACATTTCGGCAATCGTGCCCCTGCCAAATTCCTAGCCTGGAATGCCGTACGCTTTATTTATGAGCAACATACCTGCAGATTTGAAGTACACCGCCGAGCACGAGTGGGTACAGGTAATTGATGAATCCACGATCCGTTTTGGAATTACTGACTATGCCCAAGACGCCCTTGGCGACATTGTTTTTGTGTCCTTGCCAAACGTAGGCGACAGCCTTACCGCTGGAGGCACATGTGGTGAGGTTGAATCCACAAAGAGCGTCAGCGACATCTACGCCCCAGTAACGGGTGAAGTAGTTGCTCGTAATGACGCAATTGAGACTGCGCCGGACACTCTGAACTCAGATCCATATAAGAACGGTTGGATCGTAGACGTAAAAGTTGCCGGAAATGCCTCAGAATTGGCCTCTCAGCTCCTTGACGCTGCGGCCTACCAGGCACTTACCTCTAGTTGAACCTCACGTTAAGGTAGAAACATGAGCGGACATGGAGATGAGCCAGAGCTAACTAAAGCTGTGTCTTTAGAGTCTGACGCCACTGGAGTTATCCCAGCTACTAATGATCCGGAAACTGGCGAACTTGGTCCTATCGATGCCGCAAAGATTGCTGATTTAGCTAGTGGCTCGGCCTACCTTTTGGTTCGCAGAGGCGCTCTTGAAGGAATGCAGTTCCCACTTCAGGTAAATGAACAAATGACAATCGGTCGTTCTTCAGATAGCAAAATTTTCCTTGATGACGTAACGGTGTCTCGAAAGCACGCTTCTGTAGCCTTGGTTGGCTCTGATTGGGTTCTAAGTGACTCAGGTTCGTTGAATGGTACTTACGTAAATAAACACCGAGTCAGCACAGTTGCACTTTCGAACGGGGACGAACTACAGATTGGCAAATTCCGGTTCGTATATGTACTGGCTCCAGCTGCAGGTCAGTAAATGAATTCAACTGAATATGATTTCTCACGAGAGTCTCCATCGCTGCTGAGTATTGGTGAGGTTTTGGTCCGTCTGCGTGATGAATTCGAAGACATTACTATTTCAAAGATCCGGTTTCTTGAAACAAATGGGTTGGTATCGCCAGAGCGCACTGCAAGTGGTTACCGTAAATTTTCGCTAGTTGATGTCGAGCGTCTACGCTATGTGCTGCGTATGCAGCGAGACCATTTCCTGCCACTGCGCGTTATCAAAGAACACATTGACGCCTTGAATAGAGGTTTGCAACCAGCAATAGTTGGAGATGTAACACCTAAAGCGCCGAGAGCTCTAGTGAGCACCGAAGTTATCGAAGTTTCCAACCAGATGCTTACTGTGCGGATGAATCGCCTTGAGTTAATGGCAGATACTGGGGCAGATGCTGAGTTCATTGACCAACTGGTTGAGTTTGGCTTGATTAAGCCAGATAGTCAGAGTTATTTCTCGATAACTGCTTCAGCAGTAGTAAACCTTGCAGTTACGCTTCGGAGTTTTGGTCTTGAGCCGCGTCATCTGAAGACCGTCCTTTCAAGCGCCAGCAGGGAAGTAGATCTGTTTGCGCCGATAGTGAAAAGTGCCGCATCGGGCAAGGGTGCAAATGCCAGTGCCCAGGCGCAGGAATTGACTTTGCAACTAGCAAATTCAATTACCGCGCTACACGGACTCTTAGTTCGGGAAGTTATCGAACGTCAGAAATAGCCAGTTACACATAGTATTGGCAATGTGAGACAAGTTGATGTCGTCGGAGTACGACTTGAGTTACCTTCCAATCAGCCCGTTCTGATTTTGCGCGACCAACAAGCAACTCGATACTTGCCACTTTGGATTGGAACTGCCGAAGCAACCGCAATTTCACTAGCGCTTGAGGGAGTAGATCCGCCGAGACCGCTAACTCATGACTTGCTGGCAAATGTCATCAATCAACTTGGTGGCCAAGTAACTTCAGTAACCGTAAGCGAGCTGATTGAAGGCACTTTTTACGCGACCATCAACTTCCTAAATCACGATTCGATAAGTGCCCGACCTTCTGATGCTGTGGCACTAGCCATTCGAAATCAGGTTCCAGTTTTCGTTGCCCAAGAAGTTATGGACTTTGCTGGAATGGATCTGGCGATTGACGATGACTTTGAGCCTTCCGAGAGTGGCTTTGCGGATTCTGAAATGTCACAAGAGGAACTCGACAAGTTTCGAGCATTTCTGGATGACATCCAGCCTGAGGACTTCAGCTAGCCCTATCAAAATACTGATGGGCAGTTCTATGAAAAGTCCACTAAATCGTGGAATTTGTATCTCAACTAAAGGTTTAGGGTAAGACTTCGGCGTGTCGAAACCATATGTCTTTGACCTATATATTCGCTAGTTCTATTGTGAAAGGACACAGGTTCCCCGCGGGGCGATAAGTCGTCCCTCCCTGCTGTTCTCAGGAGCACCGAATGTCTGATCTTGGCAACACGCCAGACACAACAGCCCAACGTCAGCGCGATATTGCTCGTGACGCAGCGGCCATCAAGGCGGGCGAACAAGGTTTACTTTTTGACGACAGCGCTATGGAATCACTTCCTGAAGTTGGGTACCGCGGCCCCGTTGCTGCTGGTGTTGTTGGCATCACATACCGTCAGCTGGATTACTGGGCTCGTACTTCGCTAGTTCTACCAACGGTGCGTCCAGCAACTGGATCAGGAACTTCACGACTTTACGGTTTCCGCGACATCTTGGAATTGAAGATCGTTAAGCGCTTGTTGGATACCGGTGTATCACTTCAGCAGATCCGAACCGCAGTAGAACATCTACGCGCCCGCGGAACTACAGATTTAACCCAGGTAACCCTGATGAGCGATGGCGTCAGTGTGTACGAATGCACTTCGCCAGATGAGGTCATTGACTTACTTGCAGGTGGCCAGGGTGTATTTGGTATTGCTATCGGCCGAGTGTGGCAGGAAATTGAAGGCTCACTTTCTCAGCTGCCAAGCGATCAGTCAGAGTATGCAGTCAGCGATTCGGACATCTCGGATGTAGCTTCCGGCAACGATGAGCTTTCCATGCGCCGTCGCGCCCGCGTGGCTGGCGAATAGTTCAACATTTTCTTCGGATGGGTAGTAACATTTAGTTGCTATCGATTCCGTGTGGGAGAGAGCGCACAGCCAGTGCGCCGCCGAAGGGGCAATGCTCCCCAGAACCTCTCAGGCACAAGGACCACTTGGGATCAGCAACTCTGAAGTATCCATGACAGAGGGGGAGGACCGGCAACGGTCTATCCGTCTATTGTCTTTGAGGTACAAAATGTCCGTGCAGGCACAGCAAGATTCATACGCGCAGTTTGCAGATCGCCACATTGGTCCAAACAACTCAGATTTGGGCAAGATCCTAAACTTCATCGGTTACAGCTCGCTAGATGCGTTGAGCAAAGATGCAGTTCCAACGAATATTCAAAACCCAGCACCCCTTGCACTAGCTGACGGTGCTTCCGAAGCAGAAGTGCTAACTGAACTTCGCATGTTTGCGAATGCAAACGAAGTACTGACTTCGATGATTGGTCTTGGTTACTACGGAACTCACACTCCGGGCGTGATCTTGCGTAACATCACCGAGAACCCAGCTTGGTACACCGCTTACACGCCATACCAGCCAGAAATTTCGCAAGGACGTTTAGAAGCCCTTATTAATTTCCAAACCATGGTCACTGACCTAACAGGTTTAGACATTGCAAGTGCATCACTGCTTGATGAATCAACAGCAGCAGCAGAAGCCATGACATTGATGCGTCGAACATCAAAGAGCGAGTCAAATGTTTTAGCAGTTGATGCCGACACTCATCCACAGACACTTTCAGTTCTTGCAACTCGTGCTGAACCAATTGGAATTGAACTAGCACTAATTGACGTTGACTCACAAGAGCTTCCAGAGTGCTTTGGTGCACTCTTAAGTTACCCAGGTAGCAGTGGCAAGATTCGCAACATTGAAGCAAATATCAGTGCAGCTCACAGTCGCGACATCTTGGTGGGAGTGGTTACAGATCTACTCGCACTCACACTTCTAAAGTCACCAGGTGAACTTGGTGCGGACATTGTGGTTGGATCATCGCAGCGCTTTGGTGTGCCAATGGGATTCGGTGGACCTCACGCAGGCTTTATGTCAGTGCGTACCGGTTTGGAACGATCGCTACCAGGCCGCTTAGTTGGAGTCAGTGTTGACGCTGACGGTCACACTGCTTACCGACTGGCTTTACAGACTCGCGAACAGCACATCCGTCGCGACAAGGCAACGAGCAACATTTGTACTGCTCAAGTTCTTTTAGCCGTTATGGCGTCCATGTACGCGGTTTACCACGGCCCTGATGGCCTGGCTCGAATCGCCACTAACGTTCACCGCCGCGCGACTGCCTTGGCTCAAGGTTTAGCTGCAGGGGGAGTAGGGGTTAGCGAAGGCTTCTTTGACACGATTCGAGTATCGGTTCCTGGTAAAGCACGAGCCGTGGTTGACGCTGCACGTACTCGCGGCATCACGGTTTGGGAAGCTGATGGCGACACAATCTCACTAAGCGTTGACGAGACCACAAGTGAAAAAACTGTTGAGCAAGTCTGGACAGCATTCAAGGAAGCTACCGGCGGTTCATTCCCAACAAAGTATTCAGAAGTTCTGGAAGTTGAAGCCTTGCCAGCAGATTTGATTCGTACCTCTGCCTACCTTGAGCATCCGGTATTCAACTCGTACCACAGTGAAACTGAAATGCTTCGTTACATTCGCAGACTTTCTGACAAAGACATTGCACTTGATCGCTCCATGATTCCACTTGGCTCTTGCACCATGAAACTAAATGGCACAACGGAAATGGAATCAATTACTTGGCCAGAGTTTGCTGGCATTCATCCATTCGCACCGCTAGATAGCGTGAGCGGTTACTTAACTATGATTCGCCAGCTCGAAGATTGGTTAGTTGAAGTCACTGGCTATGACGCAGTGTCTTTGCAACCCAACGCTGGTTCGCAAGGGGAGTTCGCTGGGTTGTTAGCTATTCGTGGTTACCACAAGTCACGTGGTGACGAACAGCGCAAGGTTTGCTTGATTCCAAGTTCGGCACACGGCACAAATGCTGCGTCTGCAGTTATGGCCGGCATGCGAGTTGTAGTTGTTGGTTGCGATGACTTCGGCAACGTCGACATGGATGACCTAAAGCACAAGATCATGGAGAACACTGACGAGTTAGCAGCCTTGATGATCACATACCCATCGACTCACGGTGTGTATGAAGCAACTGTCTCTGACATCTGCGCAATGATTCACGATGCTGGCGGTCAAGTTTATGTCGATGGCGCGAACCTAAACGCGCTTGTTGGTTTAGCTAAGCCAGGCAAGTTTGGTGCTGATGTTTCCCACTTGAACTTGCACAAGACCTTTGCAATTCCCCACGGTGGTGGTGGACCAGGTGTTGGTCCAGTTGGTGTGCGTGCACACCTTGCACCGTTCTTACCTTCACATCCACTTCGTCCGGAAGCTGGACCAACGGCTCGTGGTTATACGGACGGTGGGGTAGGAGCAGTCAGTGGCGCACCTTGGGGTAGCGCAGGCATCTTGCCAATTCCATGGTCATACATTCGTCTAATGGGTGGGGAAGGCCTAACAAAGGCAACTCAGGTTGCTGTAGCGTCGGCAAATTACATCGCAAAGCATCTAGGTGATGATTTCCCAGTTCTTTACGTGGGAGCTAATGGACTAGTTGCGCATGAGTGCATCTTGGATCTTCGTGACATCACCAAAGAATCTGGCGTCACAGTCGATGACGTTGCTAAGCGCTTAATCGATTTTGGTTTCCATGCGCCGACAATGTCGTTCCCAGTAGCTGGAACTTTGATGGTTGAGCCAACTGAAAGCGAATCACTTTTTGAGCTTGATCGCTTTATCGAGGCTATGAAGACCATTAAGCAGGAAATCAACAAGGTTCAACAGGGGATTTGGCCAGTAGAGGACAATCCACTGCATCATGCGCCTCACACTGCGGCTTATCTACTTGGAGACTGGGAGCATCCTTACACCCGCGAAGAAGCCGCTTATCCAGTGCCAAGGCTCCGGGAAACCAAATACTGGCCGTCAGTACGCCGTCTAGACGGTGCTTATGGTGACCGAAACTTGGTCTGTGCCTGCCCACCGATTTCTGATTTTGCCTAATTAAGCAACTAGCTATATTTCTGGATTTCGGTCTGATTCCTGAGTTCTAATTGCCTGCCTTCAGGTGCCTTAGAAACTCCTGAGCAAGCCCTAGAAAGGTTTCCAGGAGAGTTGTTGGGAAAGTTCCAAGGGTGGTGTTACCAGTCCAAGAACGCCTTACATAGAATCTTTGTAAGTTGACATAATGTATCTTATCGGGTAATTATTCAACCAATCAAACCAATGAAGTCAACACATCTCCAAATACCTATAACGCCTCAGGTTTGAGTCTGACAACTTACGGGTAACCCATGGGTACTAGAAATTACGCATCCATGGGAGGGAAATTATGGGTGAATCAATGCGTGGCTCACGTTTGGGGACAACGAGCTATGAAGTCGATTCAGGTGAATATGCACCACGAGAATTGACGACTTATATCTGTAAAAACGATCACCGTTTAACGATGCCATTCTCAGTGGAAGCTGACGAGATTCCGGATTCTTGGCCATGTGCCTGTGGCTCTAAAGGCATACGTCTTGGTGCTGGTATCCAGCCTGTCGTAGAGCCTAAGCACGTACGAACCCACTGGGACATGTTGCTAGAGCGTCGCAGCATCAAGGAACTCGAAGGCATCCTAAAAGAACGCCTCGAAGTCGTCCGCGCCAAAGCTTCATAATTTTTCTCTCGAGAAAAACGCCGACTGACAGGTAAATCCCCGAAAAAACTCCGAGGCGAAAAATTTGCGAAGCAACTCTTTTGAGCAGCGGACTGTTTTTCGGAGGATTTATTAGCGCTTAAGTAAATTCTTAACGTCAGTCAGACGTTTTTCTATTCCCCATTGGGTAACTCTCCATAGAGCTTCCTTGACGATCGACCCATCCATCTTGCTCTCGCCTAGTTCACGTTCAACGAATGTAATTGGCACCTCAGTTACCCGTAGGTTGGCTTTAACTGCGCGCCAAGCCATGTCGACTTGGAAGCAATATCCTTGACTCTCAACTTGATTGATGTTCATTACATCTAACGCACTCATTCGATAAGCCCGAAAACCACCGGTTGCGTCATGAATTGGAATTCCTAACCACATACGGGTGTAAAGATTTCCACCACGAGATAAAACTTCACGACTTTTTGCCCAGTTAACTACCCTGCCGTCTTTAATCCAGCGCGAACCGAGAACTACATCGTTGTGAGTCAGTGCATCAAGAATCTTGACAAGGTCCTGCGGTCGATGTGAACCGTCAGCATCCATTTCCACAACTACGTCATAGCCCTTGGACTTAGCCCAACCAAAGGCATCTAGATATGCAGCACCCAGTCCGGCTTTGGCCAAGCGGTGTAGGACATGAACGGAATTGTCGCTGGAACTAAGGCCATCAGCCACTTCCCCAGTGCCATCTGGTGAGTTGTCATCAGCGATCAGGATGTGAACGTCTGGCTCAGCTTGTCTGATGCCAGAAACAATAACTGGCAGACTTTCGCGTTCGTTATATGTGGGAACGATCACTAAGACTTTACCGAGATCGCGATTAACCACTAGATAAGACTAATCCAACTCACTTAATCCTTGAGCCACTGGATCTGCGAATTGCAAGAAGCAGAACGATAACACTGAGAACCAACACCCAAAATGAGTATCTTGTGCTGAATGTTTTCTCGCTGATAAGTGCCGCTTCACCAGTCACAATTGCTGATTCAAACTGATTAGTTCGTCCTGACACTGAACCGTCATTTTGAACTAAACCTGAGATTCCTGAAGTGCTGGCAACTAAGAAAGCACGCTGAGTTTCAATTGCTCTGAAGCGAGTGATTGCAAACTGTTGTTCTGGCTGAGTTGTGTTTCCATAAGTTGCATTGTTTGTTTGAACTGTGATTACTTGAGCGCCGGAATTGATGGTGTCGTAGATGTGATTGGCATATGCAACTTCAAAACAGATAACGTCGCCAACTTGCATGCCAGCTACATCAAAGACACCAGGTCCATCCCCTGGGACAAAGTCGTTAGGAATTTGATCGAAGCGGGTTATCCACTTTGCCAAAACATCTCGAAGTGGAAGATATTCACCAAAAGGCACCAGATGATTCTTGGAATAGACCTGTGATGGTCCGGTATCGGTCCACATGATTCCAGAGTTAGTTGGCCCCTCACCCTTTGAGCCAGAGCTGTACCAAGTTGTTGCGCCAATCAGAATTGGAGCCTGGCTACGAGTTGCTAGTTTGTAGATCGCATCTGCAGCAATTCCTGGAACTAGTGGATCAATGTCAGTTCCACTCTCGGGCCAAACAATTAAATCTGGTTCTGGAGTAACGCCACTCTCAATGTCAGTCAACAACTGTTCTGTGGTCTTTACATGGTTGTTCAGAACTGCAGCCCGTTGCGCACTGAGTTCATTGCCAACCCGTGGCACGTTACCTTGAACTGCAGCAAGTTCAATCGATTTACTCGAGCTGAAGTTGTCGAGGCTAGCTGAAGTAATTGAAATGGCCACCAGAATCATTACTGCAGTGATAGATCGAAACTTAATCAACTTGATGAGTATCGCGGCACAAACCACCACTACCCCACTCACCAAAGCCTGACCACCCAGAGTTGATAAACCAACTAGTGGTCCATCAACTTGGCTATAGGCCAGCAGACCCCATGGAAAGCCACCCCATGGCCAGTTAGCACGGATTGCCTCCAAGATGACTACTACAGCAGCGGGCTGCACATAAAACCACTTTGATTTCGAATCAATTGGCAGCAAAGTAAACAGCAACCAAGGAAGTGTGCACAGTATGGCTAAGCCGATCCAGGCATCATTTCCGAGAACGCTGACCCATCGCACATGGAATGCAAAGAACGTCAATGCAAAAGCTGACGTTAGTTTCAATCGAGTCTTGCGTGGTTTTGAATCTAAGGTTACGAGCAAAATTGCCATGCCAACGATGCTCGCCCACCAATGGTTTGGATAAAACGACCACGCAACAATTGCGCCGGCGGCTATCGAGGCTAGGAATCGCATAAAAAATTAAAGGACTACAAGCTCGCGCGTTGTGTTGTTAGCGCTCTTTATTCCATCTTCGGTGCAAGTAACAATGTCTTCGATACGAGCTCCGTACTTTCCAGCAAAGTAAAAGCCAGGCTCAATAGAGAACGCGTGGCCTGGGACTAACAAAGACTCATTACCTACAACTATGTATGGCTCTTCATGGGTCTCCATACCAATGCCATGCCCAGTGCGATGTATGAATTGCTCACCCAAGCCAGCTGATTCAAGTACTTCTCTGGCAGCAGCATCAACTGATTCACAGCTCACACCTGGACGCGCATGCAATCTTGCTGCCTCTTGGGCTGCCATAAGTACTGCATAGTGCTCAAGATATTCCACAGGTGGCTGGCCACACACATACATTCGAGTGCAGTCACTGCAATAACCACTTGCCATAGTTCCGCCGATGTCAACAACAACTGGTTCACCGGCTTGAATGACGCGATCCGAAAGTTCGTGATGTGGACTTGCGCCATTTGGACCACTTGCCACAATCACAAAGTCAACAGTTACGTGACCAGCAGCCAAGATGGCCTCGGCAATGTCCTTGCCGACTTCGCGCTCAGTTCGTCCAGGTCGTAACCACTTATGCATGTTCATGTGAACCTGGTCGATTGCGGCTCCCGCTTCATGCAGGTAGGCAACTTCATCAGGAGTCTTTACTTCTCTGATGTCAGAAAGAAGCTTTCCTGCTAGTTCGACATTGGTTCCAGAAGCACCCTGAATTCCAAAAGCCTTTTCGACCCACATCAAGTTATTAACCAATGGACGCGCAGTCTCACCTACTGCAGACAACAACAGCGAGTAAGGATTCTGGGTTTCCTGCCAGTCAAGCAAGTTGATGCCCATGTCAGGAACTTTGTGCGCAATTGCCGATGGTTTCTCAAGGGTTGGAACAATCATCCAAGCATCGCCGTTGCTACGAACTGCCAGACACGTCAGACGTTCAAGTGGCAGTGCGTCATATCCCGTAATGTATCGAAGATCCGCTCCAGGCGTGACAAAGATGATGTCGTGGTCAGTCTGAGCTAGCCTCTGGGCAACGCTAGCAATTCGAGCCTTATGCATGTTTGACATAGAACTAGGCTACCCAGTCGATGTTCAAGGTCTTCAGGAATCTCTTGATCTGGCGCTCAATCCCCCAGGCGTCAGTAAGGTCTTGCAAGCTTTGTGGATCCTTGACTTTCATTGGCCGATCCAACTTCTTAGGTAGCTTTGCAGTCGTCTTTACTCGCACAACCTTACTTGCGGCTTTCATATACATCTGGCTTGCTAGAAGATTGTTTCGCACGGCCGGAGCCAAGGAAACCTCTGGATTCTTAGCAGCAGCGATTAATCCCGTTACGTCCTGATGTTCGTTAATCAACTTTGAAGCAGTCTTCTCGCCAATACCTTTAACTCCTGGCAAACCATCAGATGGGTCACCGCGCAACATTGAGAAATCTGCATATTGAGCGCCGGTGATCCCGTAGCGCTCCACTAAGTACGCATCGTTGACGATCTCAAGCTTCTTAACGCCTTTGGTGATAGAAACAACACGAATGTCCTGATCGTCACTCACTAACTGAAACAGATCACGGTCACCCGTTACCACATCACAAGGTGCACTCGCCTTGCTGACCAAGGCACCCAACACGTCATCAGCTTCATGACCAATCTGACCAATTCGAGGCAGTCCAATTGCATCCAAGATCATGGAGATCGCGCCAATTTGCGGTGACAAAGCATCAGGGATCACTTCAAATGCCGCATCT
>JBIIAS010000060.1:0-7397 GCA_044239795.1 Candidatus Nanopelagicales bacterium
TTGCTTTTGATCCACTCGAACATGGTGGTCTCGAGTTCTGGATTTGCAGCCACAACTACCTCCACTGAGGTACGAATTGAATCCACGGAATCCCACCAGGATTTATTTGTAATGAACCATTTCGCATTGTGCTTTACGTATTCCGGTGAAAGACGTTTCGCATTCTTAGCCAAGATGTCACAAGCTACATATTGAAAGTCGCGCTCCGGCTGGGCCCATAACTCTTTACAAAAAGTAATCAACTCTCTTTCAGAAAAACTCTTGGTTTGATTTATAAGTTCCTTGCTCAGCTCACGGCGCAGTGGCGTCTTAATGCCTAAGAATTCAAACTGATTTCGCATATAGGCAGCTGCGCCTTCAGCCACTTCTTTGTCAGCAACTTTTTCGAAGTCAGTTCTTAGTTGCTTTAAGTGATTCGACATGGTTGTAATGAAAAGGTTAAGAACTACTTAAGCCAGAAGTCTTGCCAGCGAATAAATATCAAAGCCATGATGATTAAGTAAGATGCGGCAACAAGAATCCACTTCAAGGCAACAATGATTTCAGAAAGTGATTTCCCAAAGCTCAAGCGTCCGCTCGCAAGATTGTCTGTCGTGACTTGCCAGAAAATTGGAATCGTAATTGCCCAAACCACCATGCACCATGGGCATAGCGCACCAATCACATAGAGGCTCTGGATAACTAGCCAGACTACAAAGACCATTCCAGCAAGTGCGCCAATGTTTAGTCCAAGCCACATGGAACGCGGCAGCTCGACACCCGCGAATAACAGTGCGCCAAACATGATCACAACAGTGAAACCAATTACGCCCAAGACTGGATTTGGGAAACCAAAAAGAGATGCTTGCTCAGTGTTAATAACGGACCCGCAGGAAAGCACAGGATTGATGTCACAGTTTGGAACAAAATCAGGGTCACTCAAAACACTGATTTTTTGAATAATCAATTCAATGGCAGCAACAAGTCCAATAAGTCCACAGATAACCAGAATCCAGGCTGTTTGGCGATACGACCGAGTTTGGTTCGTTACTTCAGTTTCCATTAGTTAACTTCCACTTCTGCTGGACACACTTGCAACTCTAATGCACGAAAGTTATGGACCATCCGTACAGGTGATTCCATCTGGTGCTTCTCCAGTCAAATAAAAGTTGTCGACGATCTCGTCGATGCATTTTGACCCTTGGTAATAGGCGGTATGTCCATCACCGTCTAACGTAAGCAAGACTCCTTTAGACAACTGCGAAGCTAAAGCCTGGCTCCACTCGTATGGTGTCGCTGGGTCATTAACTGTTCCAACGACCAAAATTGTTGGAGTTCCAGGTGCTGTGATTTCTTTTGGCACACCAGTTGCTTCGGCCTGCCAATAGCTACAACTCATGTTGCTCCAGGCGAGGTATTCACCAAAGTTTGGTGCAGGAATCTTCCACTCACTTGCAAGTGCAACGGTCTTGTCAAT
Source organism: Candidatus Nanopelagicales bacterium (assembly GCA_044239795.1). Lineage (GTDB taxonomy): Bacteria > Actinomycetota > Actinomycetes > S36-B12 > UBA5976 > UBA5976. Next base: position 1,457 of record JBIIAS010000060.1, read on the forward strand.
GGTGGCGCGGTCTGGTCGATCTAAACAATTCACTGCTGCAATGGCGTCGTTTGAGTTGTCTTTAAAGCTGCCATCGGATTGACGTCCAGTGTAAAAGTCAACGCTAGATGCTAGCCCTGAGTAATCACCATCAAAGGCAAGACTTAAATTGATGCGCAATTCTGGCCAACCGTATTGCTTGTCATACAGCGAACCAACTACGCCCAGCGTTCCCATTGCTTGGGTGAACAGCCGACCATCATCCAGTGTCACTGGATTTGCATCTAGTTCAATAAGTAAATCTCCAACTTCGGAGACTCCGGCTGCGCCGCTTGCCGAAAGTGGGCAATCAGATTTTGTTGCACAATCATCTACGAATCTATTCAGTGCCAATTCAAAACCAAGTGCTTGGCCGTAAGAAAGTTGTTCGTTGGTCAGAGTTGGATCAATCGCACCATCTAGCAGCATCCGACCGACTCGATCAGGAAATAGATCCGCATATGTCGCACCTAGAAAAGTGCCATAACTCTTTCCGAGCCAGTTCAACTTCTCGTCACCCAATAGCGCGCGCAGGATGTCAATGTCTCTGGTTGCGCTTACGGTGTCGAGAAATCTAAAGGTATCTGGGGAATTAGTTGCGCACGTCTGGCCAAAAAGTTCAGCCATTTGCTGAGCTTGATCGATTTCCGTTTGATTATCTGGAGAACCATCAAGTGCAATGTATTCTTCAGTCTGCTCATCGTTCAAACATTCAACCGGTGTGCTTTCACCTACACCACGCGGGTCGAAACCAACAATGTCAAAGTTCTCGCGCAAAGTATCACTGACTACATATTCAGCGTACGTTGTGTATTCGATTCCGGAGCCACCTGGCCCACCTGGATTCAAAATCAATGAACCTTGTGCTGATCCAGTTGCCAGTTTTCTAATGGCGGAGATTTGCATGGCACCATCAGCAGGATTTGCGTAGTCAATTGGCACATTGAATTTTGCGCACTCAAAACCATCCTTGCAGTCTGACCACTCGAGTTGTTGTGCGTAGTAACCATCAAGTCCATCACCTTGTGGAACCGAAGCACTTTCACTTGGCTTGGCTGAACTGCCATCGGCAGTGTCTGACTGAATAATTCGATAACCAAGAGTGGTAACGATGGCCACAAAGATCGCAATGACCATGGCTAAAAATTTCCGCAAGAAGGCTCCCAAAAAGTATCTATATTGACCTTAAACCAGAGTTTGAAGATTGCGAAACTAGCCGACGATTGCGGTAAGCCGTGGATCTCGCAGACTTACTAGCAGTGACTCGAAAGCATTGAGTGGGTTTACATTGGCAACGATTTGATCGCGAGCTTCGGTAATGGCTGCGATTCTTCGCAGTGTTGCAGATTCATCATCAACACTTGCAACTCGCTCGATTGATTCCCGTAGTTCTTCGTTCACTAACTCAACATCAGCGCCAGATTGGATTACTAAAACATCTCGGTAGTAACCGGTTAAGTCCAGCAGCACTCGGTCGTATTGATCACTTAGGACTCGGCGGCGGCGTGACTTCGCACGGTCATCTAAATCCTTTAGCGCACTTTTCATTTGGCGTTCGACGGTCTTTAGGCCTTTGCCTTCAGCGCCTTCACCAAATGCGGTGCGAATATCTTGATCATCTTCTTGATCAAGTGGTGTCACGATGGCATCTGCGTCAGCATTGGCGCTAGCTACGATCTTGTTTGCTTGATCAAAGCACGAGCTGACAACTCGAAGGTTTGTTGGGATATCCAAGATTTGTTTGCGACGAAATCGCACGTTCTCATCGGTGGCAAGTGCTCGAGCTCGACCAATGTGGCCTTGCGCAGCGCGAGTTGCCCAGGCTGCCATCGCTGGATCGATTCCAAACCGCGCAGTTAATTGCTGTGAAATCGCAGCGAATGTTGGAGAAGTTAATGCAACGTGTCGGCAACGACTGCGGATAGTCGGGAACACATCATCAACTGTTGGAGCACACAACAGCCAAACAGTTGCTGGTGGTGGTTCTTCAAGTGACTTAAGCAAAGTGGATGCTGCATCAATCCGGAATCGATCCACGTCTTCAACCACAATTACGTGCCATGGTGAACGAGTTGGAAGTAGTGATGCGCGTTCAATTAAGTTACGTGTGTCATCTACTTTGTAGATCACACCTTCAGGAACGATGTGTTCGACGTCAGGATGAACACCTCCTGCAACATTTCGACAGTCAATACATTCACCACAGCCACCATTAGGACAAATAAGTGACGCAGCAAAGGCAAGCGCGAGTGTGCTGCGACCACTTCCTGGTGGGCCAGTAATCAACCAAGCATGTGTCATAGCATCGCCACGTTCACCGATTGCTACCTTTGCAGCGTCGGTGGCAGCGTGCTTCATTTCTTCAACGGCGTGCTCTTGACCAATCAAGGAATCAAAAACATTCATCGCGATGCGAGCACTCCATCAATAGCGATGCGAACTGCAGCTGCAACATCATCTTTTGGTGCGGTCGCATCAATAACTACGTTTGGATAAGGCGATGCCGCTGCGATGTCACGGAAGGCTTGGTGCACGGCTTCATGGAAATCGCGAGACTGGATTTCCATACGATCTGTGCCATCCATGCGTTGTTCCGCTGCTTCATGCGGTACGTCCAAGTAAATCGTGAAGTCTGGAATCAAGTTTCCAGTTGCCCAAAGGCTCAAATCCCGAATCTTGTCAGCGCCTAATCCGCGTGAGAAGCCTTGATAGGCAACGGATGAATCAAAGTAACGATCACAAATAACTGTGGCACCACGTTCCAGTGCCGGACGAATCAAGTTAGCTGCATGATCTGCGCGCGAAGCTGCGAATAGCAAGGCTTCGGTGTGATCCGGCATGTCAATGATTTCTGGATCTAACAAAATGTTTCGGATCTTTTCGGCAGTTGGTGTGCCACCAGGTTCCCGAGTTAGAACTACTTCATGTCCTAGTGACTGCAAGTATTCCGCAAGGCGCTTTGAATGCGTAGATTTTCCAGCGCCTTCACCGCCTTCAATCGCAAGAAACAATCCGGTAGCCACGACTCAAACTCTAGCCAACTGGTGTGACGTCAGATTCGACAGGCGCTGAACCAACACCAGTCTTTGTTTTTGCGGCTGCCTTCTTGGCTGCTGCTCCGCTAATTACTTTGGTAGTTCCAACGGTTTTCTTGGCAGCCTTCTTTTTGGCGGTAGCTTTCTTCTTAACTGGCGGCTTCTTTGCTGCAGCCTTACGTGCTGCTGGCTTATTTACAGATGGACCAGCTGCGCGACGCTCAGCTAACAAGTCAGATGCACGCTCGATCGAAATTGTCTCGACTGAATCGCCACCACGAAGTGAAGCATTGGTTTCACCATCAGTGATGTAGATACCGAACCGGCCTTCGCGAACCACAACTTCCTTTTGAGTTGAAGGGTCAACGCCAACAACCTTTAGTGGACCGGCAGCCTGTCCCCGACCGCGACGAAGTTTAGGTTGCGCAAACAATGCAAGGGCCTCTTCAAGAGTGCAACTGAAGATTGATTCTTCGTCTGGCAAGGTGCGGGAGTCTTTACCTTTTAACAAGTAAGGACCGTAGCGGCCGTTCTGAGAAGTGATTGGTTCACCCTCAGTTGGATCTAAACCAATTTCGCGTGGCAAAGTAAACATTCGAAGCGCATCATCGAGAGTTACTTGCTCAACATCCATAGTTGAAAACAGTGATGCGGTGCGAGGCTTTTCTTTCTTAGGTGAACCTTCTGGCAATACTTCAGTGAAGTAAGGTCCATAACGTCCAGTCTTAGCCATGATCACGCGCTCAGTTTCTGGATCAACGCCAAGTTCGCGTTCACCTGATGGAGCATTGAAAAGTTCTTCTGCTTTTTCAGCTGTCATTTCATCTGGCGCAAGATCTTGTGGAATGTTTGCGCGCTGCAAAGTTTCGCCTTCGCCGCGTTCTAGGTAAGGACCATACTTACCAACGCGAATGATTCCTTCGTGACCTTCAATTGGAAGTGAAGCCATTGCCCGAGCATCAATGTCGCCATAGACCGAAACCAATGGAGCTAAGCCAGGGAAAATTGAGCCTTCAGTTTTTTCGCCGAAGTAGAAACGCTTTAGAACTTCTAAGCGTCCTTGTTCACCGTTGGCAACTTCATCCAGAACTTCTTCAAGAGAAGCAGTGAAGTCATAATCAACAAGTTGCGTGAAGTTTTCTTCCATCAAACGAGTGACAGTGAATGCTAGGAAGTGCGGAACTAATGCGCTACCACGCTTCCACACATAACCCTGATCGATAATGCGGCTCACGATCGCTGCGTACGTTGAAGGGCGACCGATACCCAGTTCTTCAAGCTTTTGAACCAAAGTGGCTTCAGTGTAACGAGCTGGTGGATTTGTAGAGTGACCGCTTGGTTCCAAGGAAACTGCAGTTACTGAATCCCCTACCTTTAATGCTGGCAGGCGACGAGCTTCGTTCTTTTCGTCTTGGTCTTCGTCAGCATCATCGTAGGCAGCCATGTGGCCGCGGAAAGTAATAACAGTTCCACTGGCTGAGAATTCAGCATCGCGGCCGTCGCCACTGGTTGCACCGATACGAATCGTTGCAGTTGTTCCCTTGGCATCTGCCATCTGGCTTGCCACAGTACGCTTCCAAATCAAGTCATACAGCGCAAATTCATCGCCAACTAATTCGCCAGCAACTTCAGCCGGTGTACGGAATACGTCGCCAGCTGGACGAATTGCTTCGTGCGCTTCTTGTGCGTTCTTAACTTTGCGATCGTAACGGCGTGGTGCTTCAGAAACGTGATCGCTTCCGTAGAGTTCGGCAGCTTGTTTGCGCGCTGCATTTAACGCTGTGTCCGAAAGTGTTGTTGAGTCAGTACGCATGTAAGTGATGTAACCGCGTTCATACAAAGCTTGCGCAACACGCATAGTGCGCTGTGCTCCCCACTTCAAACGACCAGAAGCAGCTTGTTGCATTGTCGAAGTCATGAATGGTGCTTTTGGCTTACTTGAGTATGGACGATCATCAACTGAGCGAACTTCAAACTTTGCACCACTTAGTGATGTACACAAACTCTTTGCAACATCTTCATCAAGGTGAACGATGCTGGCATCTTTAAGTTGAGCTAGTGAATCAAAATCTTTACCCTGGGCAATCTTCTTGCCATCGACCGCAACTAGGTTTGCGCTGAATGATTGTGGATCGAAAGTTCCTTCGATGTCCCAATACGATGCACGCTTGTATGCAATGCGCTCACGTTCTTTTTCTACGATCAGTCGAGTTGCAACTGATTGCACACGACCTGCAGAAAGACCAGCTTGAACTTTACGCCAAAGAACAGGTGAAACTTCGAAACCATACAAGCGGTCAATAAGACGTCGAGTTTCTTGCGCATCAACAAGTTGCATATCTAGATCGCGAGTTGATTCCGCTGCATGCCGGATTGCTTCCGGAGTAATTTCGTGGAACACCATTCGGCGGACGGGAACTTTTGGTCGAAGGATTTCCATCAGGTGCCAAGCAATTGCTTCACCTTCGCGGTCCTCGTCAGTTGCGAGCAATAGTTCGTCAGCGTCAGCAAGCATTCGCTTTAGCTCGGTGACTTTGTCCTTCTTTTTAGAGCTAACCACGTAGTAAGGGGTGAAGTCATCCTCAACATCGATCGCCATGCGGCCCCAAGGCTGCTTCTTGATTTCAGCCGGAACATCGACAGCGCGTTCAGGGAGGTCGCGAACGTGACCAACAGATGCAGTCACTTCGTAACCTGGGCCAAGGTATTTTTGAATGGTTTTAGCCTTGGCTGGAGATTCGACGATGACCAGACGGTGTGGTGTCGACAAAAGGATTCCCTTCGGCAAATGCAAAAGACTCTATATATAGAGTCAAAAGCGCTATCCCCGAGAGTGTGCCTTATCGCCTAGGGGCATTGTCAAACTGGCGAGTCTGTTCCGCGAGTCG
>JBIIAS010000061.1:0-7378 GCA_044239795.1 Candidatus Nanopelagicales bacterium
GATGCCAACGGATACGTGGACTTAGTAGTCGTTGACCCATCAGTAAATGGATTAAGAAACCTGACAGTGACTGCAACTCATCCGCTAGATGCCAGCCGGGTTGGGGTGATTGATGTTGCAACTAGCGATGATTCCAGTCCAACTATTTTGATTCCTGGAACTCCTGCCGTACCAACGCAGCCAGTAGTAAAGACCATTAATGGCGAAGTGCAACTAAGTTGGACCGAACCTTGGAATGGTGGCGCGTTTATTGACTACTACAAAGTTTGGGTTGCAACTGATGCTTCAGGACCTTATGAATTGGTTAGCCAAGGTAGTTGCGCTGGCAAGATAAGTCCTGAGTCACGTTCTTGCTCGGTGACAGGTCTTACCGAAGGCGTCACTTACTATTTCGCGATTATTGCTCACAACGAAGTTGGCTACAGCGCTAGGTCAACTGCAACTGCATTACGTTTTGTGGTTCCAAAAGCTCCAGATGCACCGACCAACGTGGTTTCCTCGATTGCGAATAAATCGGCTGAGGTTTCTTGGTTACCACCTGCAAATGATGGCGACTCGCCAATTTTGGATTACAAAGTTTCATGGACCACGGGCTCTCAAGTGTGCCAAGCCTCACCTTGCACAATAACTGGCTTGATAAATGGCACTTCTTACGCATTTCAAGTAAGTGCACGAAATGAAATCGGAGAGTCATCACAGTCAGTTGCATCAGAAAGTGTAATTCCTGCCACAACTCCTGATGCCCCAACTAATGTTTCCGCTACCGGTGTAAACGAAGGTGCAAACCTTAGCTGGTCAATTCCGGCAGATAACGGATCGGCAATTACAGGGTACAAAGTTTCGTGGCTAAGTGGATCCCAAACTTGTAGCGAATCTCCATGCCTTGTAACAAATCTGCAAAATGGTACCAAGTATGTGTTTAGCGTTTCTGCAATAAATGGCATTGGCGAGTCTGCAGGCTCTGAGAATTCAATTGAAGTCACTCCTGCGGCACCAACAGCAGTACTCGGATCAGGTGTACAAGAGTCCGCAGAATATCCCAGTCTTCCAAATGGCACGTATGACTGTAATACAGGATTGAAAGGCTGGGCCGATCAATATAATCCTAATTCGAGGTACTACTCAATTTGGGCTAATGAAGTAACTGATAGCAGGGGATGCGTTGGTTCCGTATTGATTCCAGAGGGCGTGCGATCCATTGGCCCTTATGCATTTGCCGACTTGTCAAGAATGACGGACATAACAATTCCATCGAGCGTAACTTCAATCGGTGGATGTGCATTTTGCTATACCTCTCTCACGGTCGTTGCAATTCCTTCTAGTGTTAACAACATTGAATCGAATTCTTTTCAGCAAATACCAACACTGATCAGCATTAATGTTGCGTTAGAAAATATGAGTTATGCGTCATTAGATGGTGTGCTTTTCGATAAATCAATTGAAAAATTGATTAGCTATCCTGCTGGAAAAGTTGACAGTCCTTACATAGTTCCTGAAGGCGTTACAACAATTGGCGAGAGCGCATTCAAGTATGTAAACTCGCTTCCCAGTATCACGCTGCCGACTAGTGTCGAAAGCATTGAAGATTATGCGTTCTACATGGCATTTTCCCCCGATTCGAATCTCTCAATACCCGAGGGAGTCGCAACCATCGGCAACTATGCCTTTATATATTCTGGGCTAGCAAGTATCTCAATTCCAGCGAGCGTAACTTCTATTGGTACTGAGGCATTTGGATCACTAAGAAGGCTTACTTCTATTACTGTGGCATCAGAAAATCAAACATACTCCTCACAAGGTGGAGTTCTTTTTGATGAAGATGAAACAACTTTGATAACTTACCCTTCGAGAAAGGGAGACAAGTCCTTCGTAATTCCACCAACAGTTACGACGATATCGATCAGAGCATTCGAGGGAGCAAGTAACCTGATTAATGTTTCGATTCCTGCGAGCGTCACCACGATTGGTGGGTCAGCTTTCTACGGTGCAAGGTCACTTTCCAGATTCTACTTTTTGGGTAATGCACCAGCGGCAGGAGATCAGGCCTTCAAAGATGTCCTTGATGCAGGAAGGGCAGTAGTTGCATCTGGTGCAATCGGATTTGGGGAGAACGGGAGTTTTTGGAAAAACCTAAGGGTGGAGGAAGTTTCTGGAGTCACATCTGATCCAATTATTGAAAGTGTCACCAACGGAGATCGTCAAGTTACGATAAGCCTGCTAGAACCCTTTTACACCGGTGGGGCAACAATTACTAACTATGAGTATTCATTCAACTTATTTACCTGGAGCACTGTACCGCCCATCACTGATTCCGGCCCATTCACGATTTCCATTCAAGGATTAAATAATAGTCAGAATTATCGGCTGTTTGTTCGGGCACAAACAGTAGCTGGATCAGGTGATCCATCTCGCACAATTGAATTCACTCCAAATGTGCCAGACGGTACTTATGATTGCAACACTGGTCAACCATCATCGGGAGCTTCCAATTATTACTATGTAAGTTCAAGCTCAATTGTTTATGTTTCGGATGCCTACGATGACGGTAAAGGTTGCGTTGGTGAAATTGTGATCCCAGCAGGTATCACAGCCATTGGTAGCCATGCGTTTATAGATAATGCTGCGCTGAATAAAGTCATGTTTGAGTCGGGTAGCCAGTTAAAGAGCATCGGGAATGGAGCATTCAAAAATGCAACTTCACTTACTGAGATCAATATTCCTGAGGGTGTAAAAACTATCGGCAAGAATGCATTCATGAATGCAATATCGCTTACTAGTATTGCAATCCCTGCCGGCGTGACGAGACTTGAAGAACTAACCTTAGCTGACACGACTTCACTGAAAGCAGTAACTTTCTCCCCGGATAGTGAACTCGAGTTCATCGGGCGTGGCGCGTTCCAGTCAGCAAGTTCCCTTACAAGCATTACCATTCCAGCAAGTGTTGGATACATCGGCGACTACGCGTTTTATTCGACCATATCCCTGTCGAAATTTTACTTCTTGGGAGATGCACCAATTCTCGGCAATGAGAATCCATCGTGGGGAGCAAGCAATGTGTTTTGGCAGGCGTGGGATTCTGCAGACTCGATGGTAATTGTGCGCCCAGCAAGTAGTGGTTTTGGATCCCCAGGAGATATTTGGCAGCGCCTCAGGGTAGAAAATCTTGGTATCCCATCAAGACCCAATGTCACATCTATTGAGGTTGACAGCAATGAGGTGATGTTGAATTTTACAGCTCCAAGTTATGACGGTGATTCCGTGATTACCGATTATGAGTTTTCCATTGATGGCGGTGCATGGATGTCAGCCATGATGGCCACAAGCCCGATTACGATTCCTGGTTTAACGAATGGACAAACATATGCGATTCAGTTGCGTGCTGTGAATGCTTTTGGACCTGGGTCTGCTTCGGGAGTTACAAATGCAACTCCTCGAGTTACCTACACTGTTACCTACTTCTATAACTCGGCAACGGGCGAGAATTCTATTTCCTCCGCAAGTTTCACAACAGGTGGCACAGCGATTAGATTACCTACGCCAACTCGCACTGGTTACACATTTGCTGGTTGGTTCTCAGATGCAGCATTAACTTCCAAAATTGGTAATGGTGGTGCAGGCTATTCACCCTCAGGTTCAACCGTGGCAATAAATGCCTACGCGAAGTGGACATCAAACAAGGCGACTGCAACCGTCAAGCCAACATTCGGTGGTGTAGCTAAAGTTGGAAAAACTTTGACTGCAAAGACAGGTACCTGGGTTGGAAAACCCAAACCACAAATTAAAATTCAGTGGTATTCCTGCTCAAAGGCAGTCACCTCAGTCAGCTCAACTGTTCTGAGTACCTGCAAAGCGATCTCTGGCGCAAATAAGAGCACATTTAAACTAACCTCTGCTCAAAAGGGTAAGTGGGTAACAGTTCTAGTTACTGGAACAAGTTCTGGGACGTCAAAGACTAGCTGGCTTGCAAAGAGCACAGGAAAAGTTCAGTAGTTTTATTGGCGCCCAAGGACGCTTAGCAAATACTTCGAGGCCTGCAACTTAGTAGCCAAGGCAGAATGATCAATTGGTACGCCCGGAGGGAATCGAACCCCCAACCGACAGGGTAGAAACCTGTTGCTCTATCCGTTGAGCTACGGGCGCGTTGCTAGCGGGTAACCCACGAGCGATCCAATTCTATCGGCGCGAAACCACTCCCGTTTTTCGCACGTTAGACTCATGCTCATGGCTGAGTTCATTTATACCCTTGCAAAAGCACGTAAAGCCCACGGTGACAAGGTCATTCTTGATGACGTAACCCTGTCCTTCTTACCAGGCGCCAAGATTGGCGTGGTTGGCCCTAACGGTGCTGGTAAGTCCACATTGTTAAAGATCATGGCTGGCGTAGAGAAGATTTCCAATGGTGATGCCATGCTTTCAGCGGGCTACACAGTTGGCATGCTTGCCCAAGAACCAGACCTTGATGATTCGAAAAGCGTTATTGAAAATGTGCAAGAGGGCGTTGCCGAGACTATGGCAATGCTGGCTCGCTTCAATGAAGTATCAGCCCAGATGGCTGATCCAGATGCTGACTTCGATGCCTTGATGGCTGAAATGGGAACTCTGCAAGAAGCTATCGATCACAAGAATGCTTGGGATCTTGATAATCAACTTGAGCAGGCGATGGACGCACTTCGCTGCCCACCAAGTGATGCTGATGTCAGTGTACTTTCCGGTGGTGAGCGCCGCCGCGTAGCGCTTTGCAAACTTCTACTACAACAGCCAGACCTATTACTTTTGGATGAACCAACTAACCACCTTGATGCCGAGAGCGTTAACTGGCTAGAACAACATTTAGAGAAGTACCCAGGAACTGTAATTGCGATTACGCACGATAGATACTTCCTGGACAACGTTGCGCAGTGGATTCTTGAACTCGACCGTGGACGTGCCTATCCATACGAAGGCAACTACTCAACCTATTTGGAAAAGAAGCAAGCTCGCCTAAAAGTTGAAGGCGCTAAAGACGCAAAACTTTCCAAGCGACTACAAGAAGAACTTGAATGGGTTCGTTCCAATGCCAAGGCTCGCCAGACCAAGAGTCGCGCCCGTCTTGATCGCTACGAAGAAATGGCTATCGAAGCTGAAAAGACCCGCAAGATGGACTTTGAAGAAATTCAAATTCCACCAGGCCCACGTCTAGGTAACGTTGTTATCGAAGCCGACAAGCTTGGTAAAGGTTTTGGCGATCGCATATTGATGGATGACTTGTCATTCACATTGCCGCGTAACGGCATCATTGGTGTGATCGGTCCTAACGGTGTTGGTAAAACCACTTTGTTCCGCATGATTGTTGCGGCTGCTGAAGGTGACACCAGCGATGCTTCAACTCAGCCAGACTCTGGAACACTTCGAGTCGGCGAAACCGTAAAGCTTTCCTATGTTGACCAAAGTCGTGCTGGACTGGATCCAGCAAAGAACGTCTGGGAAGTAGTTTCCGACGGACTGGACTGGATCAAAGTTGGCGCAGTTGAAATGCCATCCCGTGCCTACATCGGTGCATTTGGTTTCAAGGGCCCAGATCAGCAAAAGCCATCTGGCGTGCTATCTGGTGGTGAGCGCAATCGCCTGAACCTGGCACTTACTTTGAAGCAAGGTGGAAACGTTTTGCTTCTCGACGAACCAACTAACGATTTAGATGTTGAAACCTTGGGATCACTCGAAAACGCACTTCTTGAATTTCCAGGTTGTGCCGTGATCACTTCACACGATCGCTGGTTCCTAGACCGGATTGCAACCCACATCTTGGCCTACGAAGGCGATTCTCAATGGTTCTGGTTTGAAGGCAACTTTGAGTCATATGAAAAGAACAAGATTGATCGCCTAGGTGCCGATGCAGCTCGTCCACATCGCGCAACCTACCGCAAACTAACTCGAGGCTAAAGTTGGCAGCGTTAACAATTTCAGTGCATCTGCGCTGGGGAGACATGGATATCTTCAAACACATCAATAACGTTGCGTACGTTGGGTATTTAGAAGATGCGCGCGTATCGCTGTTAGCACAAGCAGGCTTTGCACCTGACTTAGATGGCTTTGGACAACTAGTTGTTCGTCACGAAATTGATTACGTAAAGCCACTGGTATTTCAGCCAGAGCCGATCGAGATGACAGTCTGGATTGAATCAATGGGTAACACTTCATACGTAATTGCCTACTCAATGCACGATGGTGATACTGAATACTTGCGTGCCAAAACCACAATGGTTTGCATGGATATGGAACGTGGTCGACCGGGCAGAATTCCAGCCGAACTTCGCGAAACTTACACCCGCTTAATGCAAAGCTAGGGAGTGTTCACCAAGCTGTGGGCTGCAGAAACTAGATAAGTCCAAAGCTGTTCTCGCAACGCTTCATCCATTTCTATCTGAGAAAGTGATGCATGCATGTGGTAAATCCAGCGATCCCGAGCATCACCATCAATTACAAAAGGCATATGTCGCATGCGAAGTCGTGGATGACCTCGTTCTGCCTGGTAGACAGATGGGCCACCCCAGTACTGCTGCAAGAAAAGCGTTAGATGTCTACGAGCTTGTGTTAGATCTTGATCGACATACATCGGACGCAAAACTTCATCGGACTCGATGCCAACGTAAAAGCCATCGACCAGCTTGACGAAGAATTCTTCGCCACCAACTGCATCAAAGAGTGTTTGTTCCACGCCTCTAGTTTGCCGTATTAGGTTCTTTGGGCCGTGCATCTAGTTCTGCAGCAGCTTTTGTAATGTTTCGAGTCATCGAACCAAACACAAAGCCATGGAATGGCCAAACCGACCACCAATATGCGTGGCCAGCTAAGCCCTTTGGGTGATAGATAGCGTGCTGGTGGTACATAGTTTCGCCAGCATCGTTCTTTTCCACGCGCAATTCCAACCAAGCAAGCCCGGGCATATGCATTTCAGCCCGAAGTCTTAGCAATTCGCCGGGAATACATTCTTCAACGCGCCAAAAATCTACAATCTCACCAGCAAGTAACTTGTTTGGATCCCGGCGACCTCGTCGGATACCTGGTCCACCGAAGAACCGATCGATAAGTCCGCGAGTTTCCCATGCCAATGGGAAGGAATACCAACCGTTTTCGCCGCCAATACCCTCAATGATTTTCCATAGTGATTCTGGAGTTGAGTGCGAAGGAACGTAACGATCGTCTGTGTAAAGCGAGCCGCCAGCCCAATCCGGATCAGTAGGCAAGGGATCGCTTGGCTCCCCTGGCATTGAGGCTGAAGACCAACGTGACTTCACGTTCGCTTGGCGAATTCGAGTTAGCGCGATGGCGACTGCGTCTTCAAATCCCATTAAGCCCTCAGGTGGATCTGGAATGTATTTCTTAATGTCATGTTCTGCGC
>JBIIAS010000062.1:0-7309 GCA_044239795.1 Candidatus Nanopelagicales bacterium
GAAGGTGAACCAGATTTACTTTATATCGATCTGCACCTCACCCATGAAGTAACGAGTCCACAGGCCTTTGATGGTTTACGTGCAGCTGGTCGTCCAGTGCGCCGTAAAGACTTAACTATCGCCACTGAAGATCACAACGTGCCAACAACTGATATCGACAAACCAATTGTTGATCCAATCAGTCGTGCACAGATTGATGCACTTCGCATCAACACCAAAGAATTTGGAATTGAAAACTACGAACTGGGTAACAAGGAACAAGGAATTGTTCACATCATTGCGCCACAGTCCGGATTAACTCAGCCAGGTATGACGATTGTTTGTGGAGACTCACACACTTCAACTCACGGTGCCTTCGGTTCAATCGGAATGGGCATCGGCACAAGTGAAGTTGAGCATGTACTTGCAACTCAGACTTTGCCTCTTAAGCCTTTCAAGACCATGGCAATCACAGTTAACGGCAAACTTCCAGCCGGCGTAACTGCAAAAGATTTGATCCTGGCGATCATCGCTGAAATTGGAACTGGCGGCGGTCAGGGATACATCCTTGAATACCGTGGTGAAGCAATTCGCGCATTGTCCATGGAAGGTCGCATGACCATGTGCAACATGAGCATCGAAGCTGGTGCTCGCGCTGGCATGATCGCTCCAGATGAAACCACTTTTGAATATGTAAAGGGACGCGAGCACGCACCCAAGGGCGCAGACTGGGATGCTGCAGTTGCTTACTGGAAGACTTTGCCAACTGATGACGACGCAGTATTTGATCGCGAAGTAATCATTGACGCAACAAAACTCAGCCCATTTGTTACTTGGGGAACTAATCCAGGTCAGGGCGCTCCACTTTCGGCAAATGTGCCGAGCCCAGATGACTTCACAGATGAAGTAGACAAAAAGGCAACTGAAAAGGCCCTTGAGTACATGGACCTTAAAGCTGGAATGCCGATTCGAGATATCAAAATCGACACAGTCTTTATCGGATCTTGCACTAACGGCCGTATCGAAGATCTAAGAGCTGCCGCTGATGTTCTAAAGGGCAACAAGATCGCTGATGGCATGCGCATGATGGTTGTGCCAGGTTCAGTCCGAGTTCGCCTAGAAGCTATGGCTGAAGGCTTGGACAAGGTATTCCTTGAAGCTGGAGCTGAATGGCGCGAAGCAGGTTGCTCAATGTGTCTTGGTATGAACCCAGACAAACTAACCCCAGGCGAGCGCAGCGCTTCAACTTCAAACCGAAACTTCGAAGGACGCCAAGGACCTGGTGGACGTACTCACTTGGTTTCACCAGCAGTTGCGGCTGCTACCGCAATCCGCGGCACGCTTTCATCCCCAGCTGATCTTGTAGGGAGCTCAAACTAATGGAAAAGTTCACAGTACATACCGGCACCGCAGCACCACTTCGTGCCAGCAACGTTGATACCGACCAGATCATTCCAGCTGAATACCTAAAGCGAATCACTCGTCATGGTTTTGAAGACGGTTTGTTTAACTCCTGGCGCAAAGATGCCAACTTCGTACTTAATCGTCCGGCCTATCAAGGCGTAAGCGTTCTGGTCGCAGGTCCAGACTTTGGAACTGGATCAAGCCGGGAGCATGCCGTTTGGGCACTTATGGATTACGGCTTCAAAGTTGTAATTTCCTCACGCTTTGCCGACATCTTTCGCGGTAACTCAGGCAAACAAGGCCTGCTGACTGCAGTTGTTGATCAAAGCGCTGTAGAGCAACTCTGGAAGATTATTGAAGAAGAGCCAACAACTCCGGTAACGGTAGACCTAGAAGCCCAGATAATCACTGCTGCAGGCTTCACAACCAAGTTTGAGGTCGATAGCTACGTCAGATGGCGCCTAATGGAGGGTCTAGACGACATTGGCCTAACTCTTAAGCACGTTGATGAGATTGCGGCTTTTGAAGCAAAACGACCAAGTTTTAAGCCCACCACCATCTAAAACACCCGAATATCGGCAAAAAATCCCAAGAAATTGGGATTTTTTGCATTTCTTGGGCGTGTCAGGCTAAAAACCCTTGATTTTGAGCCGTAAAGTCACAAGTGAGCCAGGCGGGGAAGCCTGGAACAACTCAAAGGCCGTTAATTCGCAAGGGTTAATGACAAAAAAGATCGCCGGCATTCATCAATGGAGGTCGGGTAACTATGGAGGATCCAAAGTGAACAAGGCAGAACTAATTGATGGAGTTGCTGAAGCCGCAGGCCTAAGCAAAAAAGACGCAACCGCAGCTGTAGATGCAGTTTTTGACAGCATCTCCCGCGCAGTAGCCAAGGGTGACAAGGTTTCCCTAACAGGCTTCGGCATCTTCGAGAAGTCAGACCGCGCAGCACGTACTGGCCGCAACCCACAGACTGGTGCTCCAGTTCAGATTGCAGCAACTTCAGTACCGAAGTTCCGCGCAGGCGCTGAATTCAAGAAAAAGGTTTCAGGCAAATAAGCCTTAAAGCTTTAAGCGATCGGACTCGTTGGGAAACCAACGAGTCCGATCCATTTTTATGTCAGGATGATTAAGTCATGAGCAAATTCCCACCACAGTCACACCGTGGTTTTTGGTATCGGTTTGTCGAATTCATTTTGCGCCCGATTCTGAAGGCAGCAACGGCCCGCGATTGGCGAGGTGGCGAATACTTGCGCGTTGACCAAGGGATCGTTGTAGCGATGAATCACTTGTCTTGGTATGACCCATTGGTTGCTGCTCACTTTGTTAACGACAATGGCAGGCCGGTTAGATTCTTAGCCAAAGTTGAAGTATTCAAGATTCCGCTACTTGGTTCGATTTTGAAAAGCGCTGGTCAGATACCGGTTCAGCGCGGCAACTCAGATGCAGCAGCTGGCTCATTGCGAGAAGCATTTACCGCAATTGAAGATGGTCAGTGCGTTGTGATTTATCCTGAAGGCACTCTGACACGTGATCCAAACCTGTGGCCGATGACTGCAAAGACTGGAGTCGCTCGAATTGCATTAATGACTGGAGCGCCAGTCATCCCAGCCGCGCAATGGGGACCGCAAGAAGTTTTAGCTCCATACAGCAAGCGCTTGCGATTGATTCCGCGCAAAACCATGCATGTTTGGGCCGGACCTGCAGTAGATCTAGATGACTTAAGAAGCCAGCCAATCTCTGCAAACACTCTGCGCGAAGCAACTGAACGCATCATGCGCGACATAACTAAAATATTGAGTGAACAACGTGGCGAAACCCCACCTACTGTTCCACTTGATCGTCGAATTGCACTTAAAAAGAAAGCAGAATCATAATGCGCGTAGCCGTAATGGGAGCTGGTTCCTGGGGATCCGTGTTCTCTATGATTCTTTCTGATGCTGGATGCGATGTGTCTTTATGGGCCCGTAATGCTGCTATAGCTGATGGCATTAACGGCACCCATGTGAACCATGCATATCAACCAGACTTGATCCTCCCATCAAATATCGTTGCAACTACAAATCCTGATCAAGCTCTTCATGGTGCAGATTTAGTTGTGCTTGCAATGCCAGCCCAAACTCTGCGTGGAAACTTATCTGCTTGGAGTCTTTCGATTCCTAGTGAAGCCGTTCTGGTTTCTCTTATCAAAGGCGTGGAACTTGGTACTGCCGAGCGGATGTCAGAAGTTATAGCTGGAGTTGCAAAAGTGGATCCAGAACGTGTTGCTGTGGTGTCTGGGCCAAACCTCGCCAATGAGATCGCAGCTCGAGAGCCAGCTGCAACTACGGTTGCTTGTGCCAACGAAGAGTTTGCAATTCAGATTCAAGACGCCTGTACAACAGATTATTTCCGCCCGTATTACACAACAGACGTTGTTGGAGTTGAAATCGCTGGTGCCGTAAAGAACGTTATTGCACTTGCAAACGGTATGGCGGTCGGCCTTGGTTATGGTGAAAATTCACAGTCTGCGCTTATGACACGTGGCTTGGCGGAAATGTCGCGTCTGGGCGTTGCACTTGGCGCTAATCCACTTACCTTTGCTGGTCTAGCCGGTGTTGGCGATTTAATTGCAACATGTCAGTCGCCACTTTCCCGAAATCGAACTATCGGTGTTTATCTTGGTGAAGGTAAAACCATCGAGCAAGCTCAGAAGTTAACCAAGACAACGTCTGAAGGCGTAAAGAGCTGTCAATCGATTTTGGATTTAGCTAATCGCCATGGGGTCGAGATGCCGATTACCGAACAAGTTGTAAACGTAATTCATCATGGAACCAGTGCAGAAAAAGTTCTAAAAGCATTCATGTCTCGTCCGACGACTGCCGAAGAAGGTCAAGAACTTATGGAGCACATGTAGTAACTAATAGCCCATCTTTGGTTGAGTTTGATTTGCAATCTCACCTGTGGCATTTAGTGCTTGATCCAGGTCAGCCCAAATATCGTTTGCGTTTTCAATACCAACTGACACTCGAATCAGATTCTCAGGGACTGCTGAGTTTTCCTTCGGCCATCTGCGTCGACGTTCCATCAAGGTCTCTACGCCACCAAGTGAAGTTGCATAAGTGATTAGTTCGACGGACTGACAAACCAGTTCGGCTGCTTCTGCATCTCCATCAACTTCAAACGACAACATAAATCCAGGGCCATCGGTTTGCCGCTTTGCAATGTCTGCATTCTTATGACCACCAAGTCCTGGATAGTGCACAGCGCGAACTTTGCTGTGAGCAGCTAACTTTTCGGCAATGAATTGCGCATTTAATTCAGCGCGATCTACACGAATTGCAAGGGTGCGAATTCCACGAAGTGCTAAGTAAGAATCAAATGCACTTGGAACTGCACCTAATAAAACTCGGCGACCAACAATCTTCTGCGCCAATTCTTCATCTGCAGTAACGAGGGCACCCATCAACAAGTCAGAGTGTCCAGCCAAACCTTTGGTAGCGCTGTGCATTACTAGGTGTGCACCTAGCTCGAGTGGTCGTTGTCTTATCGGAGTCATAAAGGTGTTATCGACAGCTAGGTAGGCGCCATAGTGACGAGCGACTGTTGCAGTTGCTTCAATGTCACAAATTTCCATCATCGGATTTGTTGGCGTTTCAATCCAAACCCACGATGCCGGATTTCCATCACCCGCAATTGCTGCCTTAACTGCTACATCATCAGTGACATCAACTAGTCGAAGTTCTATTCGACCGAGGTCATGAAGTTCTTTGAGTCGTACCGCAACACCGGTATATGAATACTGACTTGCTACCACTGGTTTTCCTTGTGGGAATAAATCGAAGATGGCGTTGGCTGCTGCCATGCCACTTGAGAAAACGGTGCACCGCCCGCCTTCAAGTGCACCGATTGCTTGCTCTAACGAATCCAAAGTGGCATTCCAGTCCCGCATGTAGCCATATGGCCCACCTGCATGCATCGTGCTCGACAACACAATCGGGGGATTGATGGGACCATCTGGCGTTACTGGGGGACGACCAGCCTGCACTGCAGCGGTGTCTAAATTCTTGAAGGACTCATGACTGTTTTTCGGCGCGCTCATAGGGAAAACACTAGTGCCATTGGATTTCAATATGTTTCGGTAGCGTTGGACAGGTGAGTAAGAAAATTCGGGTAGCCGTTATCTTTGGCGGTCGCAGTAGCGAGCACTCGATTTCATGTATTTCTGCGGGCAGCGTCCTGCGAGCCTTGGACCGCAGTCGTTATGACGTAGTCCCAATTGGAATCACAAAATCTGGCAAATGGGTTCTTGAAGCAGATAATGCTGATCGACTAGCCATTCAAAATGGCGTCTTCCCAGAAGTTGACTCAACTAATCCAGCAGTTCTTTTCACTGCAGATCCAAGTGCCACAGATCTAGTGGTGCAAACCAATGTGCCAGAAGTTTTGCAGCAAGTAGATGTTGCTTTCCCAGTCCTACATGGACCATGGGGTGAAGATGGAACAATTCAAGGCTTACTTGAATTAGCTGGCATTCCATACGTTGGCTCAGGTGTATTTGCTTCGGCCGCCGCAATGGACAAAGCGCACTTAAAAGCAATGATGCATTCTGCTGGACTTCCAATTGGTCCTTACGAAGTTGTCAGTAACGCGCAATGGCTAAACGAAAAAGATGCTAGCTTGGCGCGCATCAAGACTTTAGGCTTGCCAGTTTTCATTAAGCCATGCCGAGCCGGTTCAAGCGTAGGCATCAGCAAAGTTAAATCCCACGATGAACTTGCGGCTGCAATTGAAGCAGCTCGAATGCATGACCCAAAAATCATTGCCGAAGCAAGCATTGAAAATGCACGCGAGATTGAATGTGGTGTTTTAGGCACGAGTACTGGTCCTAAGGCAAGTGTTTGTGCCGAGATCATCGTGCGTGATGGCCATGAGTTCTACGATTTTGAAGCAAAGTACGTGGATGATTCAGTTGAGCTTTCAGTCCCAGCAAAACTCGATCCAGCCCAACATGAAAAACTGCGCGAGCTTGCAATCCAAGCTTTCTTGGCAATGGATGGTGAAGGGCTTGCGCGGGTAGACATGTTTGTCACTGGAAATGATGTTGTCATCAACGAGATAAACACCATGCCTGGCTTTACTCCGATTTCAATGTATCCACGGATGTGGGCCGAAACTGGACTTGATTACCCAGCGCTAGTTGATGCCCTAGTGCAGGACGCACTTCGCCGTGGTGTTGGTCTGCGCTAATCGCGCTAACGTGTAATACATGACCGAGCAAAGTGTGGGTGGCCAAACCGTTGGCCAACTTGGCGAATTTGCGTTAATTGATGCAATTGCAGCCAGACTGGCTAAATCATCAACCGAAACTGTCTCAGTTGGAATTGGCGATGACTCAGCTGTTGTTTCTGCCAAGGGTGGGAATGTAGTCGCATGCATAGACATGTTGACGCAAGGCGTACATTTCCGTCTTGATTGGTCGGAAGCAAAAGATATTGGCCGTAAAGCAGCCGCCCAAAACCTTGCAGACATTTTTGCCATGGGAGCAACACCAACTGCGTTGCTCGTTGGGCTTGCGCTTCCGTCCGATACTCCGGTCTCCTGGGTAATGGGTTTGGCAGACGGTTTGAGCGAAGAAGCTTCATTAGTGGGAGTGACCGTAGTCGGGGGAGACATAGTTCGTGGTGACTCGATTGCAATTAGCGTTACTGCACTAGGTGAACTTGGAGAACGATCTGCAATTTTGCGATCAGGCGCAAAACCTGGTGATGTTTTAGCGCTTGCTGGTCGTCTTGGATTTGCCCAAGCAGGATTGTTAATGCTTTCCCGCGGCTTTAGATCCCCAAGAGTTTTAGTTGGAGCCCACCGCGTTCCAGAACCACCATATGAATTAGTTCGACTTGCTACGCATGCGACTTCAATGATCGACATCAGCGATGGCTTAGTT
>JBIIAS010000063.1:0-7166 GCA_044239795.1 Candidatus Nanopelagicales bacterium
TGACGAATGCCGGGTTGTTTTGAATATAGATGTATTCGATTAGTCCACGTTGTCCATGGAATCAGATCCCATGCCACCTGGTGCTTCAGGTGTGGTCTTTTGAACCTGCATCAAGAAGTCAAGGTTGCTCTTGGTCTCACGAAGCTTAGTTAGAAGCAACTCAAGCGCTTGCTGAGAATCAAGTGCGTGCAGCACGCGACGTAGCTTCCAGATGACCTTAAGTTCATCAGCAGCCAGAAGAATCTCTTCACGACGAGTTCCTGATGCTTCAACATCAACGGCTGGGAAAATACGACGATCTGCCAGGCGACGATCCAGCTTAAGTTCCATGTTGCCAGTTCCCTTGAATTCTTCGAAGATAACTTCGTCCATTCGAGATCCGGTATCAACCAGAGCTGTTGCCAAGATTGTTAGTGAGCCACCCTCTTCGATGTTGCGAGCAGCACCGAAGAACTTCTTTGGTGGATACAGCGCAGCTGAGTCAACGCCACCAGAAAGAATACGGCCGGATGCTGGCGCAGAAAGGTTGTAAGCACGACCAAGACGAGTCATTGAGTCCAAAAGAACTACAACGTCATGTCCCATTTCGACCAAACGCTTTGCGCGCTCAATTGCTAGTTCAGCGATTGTGGTGTGGTCTTCAGCTGGACGGTCGAAGGTGGAAGCAATAACTTCACCCTTAACTGAGCGCTGCATGTCGGTAACTTCTTCAGGTCGCTCGTCTACCAGAACAACCATCAAGTGAACTTCAGGGTTGTTTTCAGCAATTGCATTTGCGATGTTCTGCAAAATCATGGTCTTACCGGCCTTTGGCGGCGAAACAATAAGTCCGCGCTGACCCTTACCAATCGGTGCAACCAAATCAATTACGCGAGTAACTAAGTTGTTTGGCACAGTTTCTAGGCGCAAACGATCCTGCGGGTAAAGCGGGGTTAGCTTGCCGAAATCTACGCGCTTGATTGCTTCGTCTGGCTCAAGTCCATTAATCGACTCGATGCGAACAAGTGGGTTGAACTTCTGTGGACGATCGCCTTCGCGTGGCTGCTTAACCTGACCGGTTACCGCATCACCCTTGCGAAGCGAGAAGCGCTTAACTAAGCCCATTGATACATAAACATCGTTTGGACCTGGCAAGTAGCCGGAAGTGCGCACGAATGCATAGTTGTCGAGGATGTCGATAATTCCAGCCACTGGCAAAAGAACATCGTCTTCAGAAACTTCTAAGTCATAATCACGGTCGCCACCACGGCCGCCACGGTTGTTGCGACCATTGCTGTTGCGGTCGTTACGGTCGCGTCCACGACGGTTACGGCTATTGCGGTCATTGCGATCGCCACGATCATTGCGGTCACCACGATCACTGCGATCGCTACCTTCAGATTCGCCATCATTGTTACGTGGCGCACGTTCTTCGCGCTCATCGCGAGGGGCGCGCTCTTCTTTTGCTGATTCGCTCTTTGCGGAGCCAGCTGGGCGGGATGCAGAACGACTGCCTCTACCGCCACCTTGCTTGGCACCAATGGCCTTAACAAGTTCGGCTTTACGCATACCTGATGCGCCGTCGATTCCCAGACCGGCAGCCATGGCCTTAAGTTCTGGAAGGAGTTTGGAGTTCAGCCCTTTGTCTTGGGCAGTTGTCTCGGTCACGTATGTGTCCTTTATGTTTTGAGTGGTTTTCGATCCAGCAGTAATGCACGGAAATTTCGCGAGAATTTTTGCGGGATTTTCGGTGAAAGAGATTCAACCGATGTCATAAGACTAGCAGGTCTCAAAGGCCCGCGTAAAATCGACTAATCAGGCGGAGTTTCACAGATTTCAGCGATTTGGCTGTGAGCGCCTTGATCTGCCACTGCTACCGGGGCTGCAGTAAATCCAGATTTTGCAATGATTTCTGACGCTCGGGAAACTTGATCACTAGTGCTCAAGGCGATGATGGTCGGTCCAGCTCCACTGATGCAGGCAGCAATCTCTGCTTCACGAAGTTGTGCAACTAGTTCCATTGATTCTGGATAAGCCTGCGCCCGGAACGGTTGATGCAACTTATCTTCGGTAGCTTCCAGCAAGAAATCTGGATCCCCAATCATGGCAGCAACAAGCAACGCTGATCGCCCAGCATTAAAAGCTGCGTCAACATGAGGGATAGATTCTGGAATCAGGCCACGGGCTTTGTGAGTAACTAACTCAGTTTGTGGAATTCCCAATACAGGTGAAATGTCTGGATGAACATTCATGGAAACTGAATTTGCAGTGCCATCTTCTTCCAGCCAAGCAATAGTCATTGCGCCAAGTAAGCAAGCAGCCACATTGTCTGGATGGCCTTCGATGGCATTTGCCATCTGTAGCAACTCATCTTCACTGGCGCGGGCATAAGTCAATTCAGCAGCAAGTAGCAACCCGGCCACAATCGCGGCAGCACTTGATCCCAGTCCTCGACCCTGTGGAATCGCGTTCTTGCATTCAACATGCAGGCCTGTCACTTCAGTGCCGAATGCTTTGCAAGCATCAATTATTGTTTTGGCAATCAGGTGAGTTTCATCGGTTGGAAGTTTGCCAGCACCTTGTCCAGTTACTTCAACAGTGATCTTGTTATCGTCAGTGAATTGTGCAGTGACAAAGTCGCGAATCTCTAATGCCAAGCCAAGCGCGTCATAGCCAGGTCCAAGATTGGCGCTGGTTGCCGGAACCGAAACCGAAACTATGCGCGACATTAGACAAGTCCTAGGGCTGCGGCTGCGGCTTTGACATCAACTGGAACCACGACCGGATCTTTGGCGCTTTCCAAAGCCCATTGCGTGTCTTTCAAACCGTTGCCAGTGACCGTGCAAACGATTGTTGATCCAGCATCAACCAATCCGCGCTGAGCTTGCTGTAACAAACCAGCAACTGATGCTGCACTAGATGGTTCAACGAAGAAACCTTCTTTATCGGCCAGAATTCGATAAGCATCCAAAATTTGATCATCGGTTATGGCGTCAATTAGACCGCCTGATTCATCACGGGCAGCTACTGCTAAATCCCATGACGCTGGCTTACCAATTCGAATTGCGGTTGCAATTGTTTCTGGCTTTGCAATTGGGTGTCCCGCAACGAAAGGCGCCGCACCCGCAGCCTGAAAGCCCCACATTTGTGGAAGCTGAGTTGAAACCTTGTCGTGGTAATACTCGGTAAAGCCCATCCAGTAAGCCGAAATATTTCCAGCGTTGCCAACTGGCAAACAATGAATGTCTGGCGCATCACCTAATGCATCGACGATTTCAAATGCTGCAGTCTTCTGACCTTGGAGTCGAGTTGGGTTTACTGAGTTAACCAAGGCAATTGGATAGTGCTCAGCCAAGTCACGAGCGATGTCTAAGCAATCATCGAAGTTGCCATCAACTTGCAAAATAGTTGCACCGTGAATAACTGCCTGAGCCAACTTGCCCATAGCAATTTTTCCTTGGGGCACTAAAACTGCACTCTTCATCCCAGCTTTAGTCGCATAAGCAGCAGCTGAGGCGCTGGTGTTTCCAGTTGATGCGCAAACCACTGCCTTCGCGCCGTTTCGCGCGGCATCGGTAATTGCCATGGTCATGCCACGATCCTTAAAGGAACCGGTTGGATTCATGCCTTCAACTTTTAAATAAACCTTGGCGCCAGTTAGTTCTGACAATGTGCAGGCATAAACAAGTGGCGTGCCACCTTCACCCAAAGAAACGACGACGTCGTTCGGGGCGATCGGCAATCTGTCACGATACTCTTCAATGACACCGCGCCAAATGTGGGCCATAACTATGCGCCCGCACCTTCAACGCGCATAACACCTAGAACTTCACGAACTGCAGTCATACTTTCCAAACCTTCGACAGTTGCACGTAAGCGACTCTCTGGTGCTTCGTGAGTTCTGATAATCAAGCTCGCTGCATCGCCTTCGCCATCTTGGCGAACTGCCTGAATCGAAACATCATGCTTTGCAAATTCGTTTGAAATTGCTGCAAGCACACCTGACTCATCGGAAACCTTGAGATTCAAATAGTAAGAAGTTTTTGCTTCCCCAATTGGACGAACTTCAAGGTCTGCGTAAATACTTTGGGCTGGGCCAACTGAGCCTGTAATGCGGTGGCGAGCTGCAGCAACTACGTCACCAACCACAGAACTTGCAGTTGGAGCGCCGCCGGCGCCACGTCCGTAGAACATAACTTGGCCTGCAGCTTCGGCTTCGACGAAGACTGCATTAAAGGCATCGCGAACACTGGCTAATGGATGTGTTAGCGGAATCATCGCTGGATGAACTCGAACGATTACACCCTTGTCATCTTCAGTAAGTTCTGCGATGGCAAGCAACTTGATTACATATCCAAGTGACTTAGCTGCCGCAATGTCATCTGCGGTAACTTTTGTCATGCCTTCGCGATACACATCATCCGCAGTAACATTTGTGTGAAATGCCAAGCCAGCAAGAATTGCAGCTTTTGCAGCGCTGTCATAGCCTTCGACGTCTGCAGTTGGATCTGCTTCGGCGTAACCCAAGTCTTGGGCTTCTTTTAGTACAACTGAATAGTCAGCACCATCGTTGTACATTTTCGACAAAATGAAATTCGTAGTGCCATTGACGATTCCAAGAATCTTCGTGACCTTGTCACCAGCTAAAGATTCGCGCAATGGGCGAAGCAACGGAATTGCTCCAGCTACTGCTGCTTCGTAATACAGATCAACTCCGGCTTCCTCAGCCAACTTGTGAAGGTGGGCGCCATGAGCGGCTAGTAATGCCTTATTTGCAGTAACGATTGATGAACCATTTGCAATTGCAGATTCGATTAAGGTTTTTGCTGGCTCAATTCCACCAATAACTTCGATAACAATGTCAGCGCCTGATGCAGCAAGCCCAGCTGCATCTTCAGTGAGTAGCTTGGGGTCAACACCAGGACGGGGTTTTGAAGCATCACGAACTGCGATGCCAGTTAACTTAAGTTCCCGACCGATTCGAGCAGTTAAATCGTCTGAGCTTTCCGAAATCAACTGGGCAACAGAGGCGCCCACGGTTCCGCCACCAAGTAGTGCAACTGTTAGCGGGGAACTCATTTTTTCTCCTTATTAATGGCGTGTGCCAATAGCGTGCATTAATACTGTGCTGAAACCGATTAAAACCTAAGCTCCTGCATTCCCTAAGTCTGGCAGAAACCCTTGAAACAAGCCAAAAGAAGCCGTTTTGTGGATTTGATCAAATAGGCTCTAGTTAAGTTTTCTAACAACGGGGTAATAAATGAGAAATTCGAAGTCCATTCGAGTGCTGTCAAAAGTACTAATAATCATGGGTACTTTTGCCCTAACGCTTGGCGCTTTTGCAGGAATCGTAAACAACAATCTCCTAAATGGCCCAAAGTTAGCTGACCATATTGAGAGCATTCGCCAGGATCCCGCCGTAATCGCCAAAATGAGTGTCCAGCTGACAGATGTTGTTATCGAGAAGGCGCCAAATGCCGCGCCGTTTCGTCCAGTCATCGAAAATGCTGCCGCAAAGATACTTTCCAGTGACGCCCTTTCCGAACCAATTCGTGGGGCTGCGGTTCAATTGCGTGATGCGTTTGTAAAGGGTCAGGCACTAAAACTTGAATTTACTGAGACTGCGAATGTTGCAATTGAAAAAGTAAACATGTTCGCGCCTCAGCTTGGAATTGAACCTATTGCTGAACTTAGCCTTGAGCCTCCAGCTGGCAGCATTTTGGCAACCATAAACACTTTGCAAAAAGTGTTGAAGATTTCTGACACGCTATCTACCGCTTTACCAATTGCTGCCGCTGTTATCTTCATTGCCGTTATCTTGGTCGCACCATATCGTCGACAGGGCGCTCAGCGAGTTGCTAAATCTGTAATGATTTCGGGTGGCATCATTGCCGGCATCAGTGGTGCGATTTGGATTGCAACAAACATCTTCGGTCGCGATCCGGATCTCGGAATCTACCTGATTGCTTCATGGAATCAATTCGATGCTGCCTTCTGGATTCCAGCTGCGATTTTGATTGTGGCTGGCGGAATGGCTTACACCTTGTTAGGTGGAGTTTTACCTGATGTTGATGTGCCGAGTGAAGTTGCAAAAACCTGGAAGAAGATTTGGGCACGTCCGGCAAATGTTTGGATTTCATTTGCGCGCGCCATTATTTTCGTAGCGCTAGGTGCGTTCATAGTAATGAATACCCAAGTTGCGTTGCGTGGTTTGCTATTCATAGGTTCCGCACTAATGATTGCAACTGCAATTTTTGAATTCAATCGACTGCTTGTTAGGTCAATTGAAAAAGAAAAGGCTAGTTAACTCCAGCATCGAAGTTCAATAGATCTTCGATTGTTTCTCGGCGCAGAAGCACTTGAGACTTGCCTGCTGAAACACTTACGGCTGCTGGCCGTGGGATGTGGTTGTAGTTACTGGCCATGGATCGGCAATATGCACCAGTAGCTGCAACGGCAATCAAGTCTCCAGGTCGGGTGTCAGCCGGTAGCTCGATGTCGCGAACCACGATGTCACCACTTTCGCAATGCTTGCCAACAACCCGAGACAAAACCTTTTTGGCAGTTGAATCTCGATTTGCAACAACGGCTGTGTACTCGGCGTCATAAAGTGCAGTTCGAATGTTGTCACTCATTCCGCCATCAACGGATATGTAGTGGCGCGTGACTCCACTATCTAGTTCAACGGGCTTTACGGTTCCAACTTCATAAAGCGTAATTCCAGGATTTCCGATAATTGCGCGACCTGGCTCAACACTAATCTTTGGAACCGTGATGTTTACTCGAGTGCACTCAGTGCGAACAATATCCAAAATTGATTTTGCCATTGCAGTTACATCAAGTGGGTCATCACCTTCCACATATGCAATGCCCATGCCACCACCAACATCTAGTTCGCTGACTGAAATTCCGTGGCGTTCTTTTATTTGAACTGCAAAGTCGACAACTCGGTGCGTAGCCAACTCAAAACCAGTGGCATCAAAAATCTGAGATCCAATGTGTGAGTGAAGTCCCGCTAGTGAAAGCGCATCACATTCCAAAACATTGTCTACTGCAGCCATTGCCATTCCAGAAGCTGTCGACAAACCAAACTTTTGATCTTCGTGAGCTGTGGAGATTGCTTCATGGGTGTGTGCCTCAACGCCAACGGTTAGTCTAAGTAAAACCTGCTGAACGATTCCAGCAGA
>JBIIAS010000064.1:0-7080 GCA_044239795.1 Candidatus Nanopelagicales bacterium
GTGCATTCTGCGGCAAAAATGCAGCAGCAATTGACTACAAAGACATTCCTACCTTGCGCAAGTTCATTTCTGATCGCGGCAAGATCCGCGCTCGTCGAGTAACAGGTAACTGCACTCAGCACCAGCGCGATATTGCTAACGCAGTAAAGAACGCACGCGAGATCGCATTACTTCCATACACTTCAACAGCACGATAAGGAGGGCTGACTTATGAAACTAATTTTGACTCAAGAAGTCACCGGCCTTGGTAGTGCAGGCGACGTTGTAGATGTTAAGCCAGGATTTGGCCGTAACTTTTTAGTACCACAGGGCCTTGCAACTGCATGGACTCGTGGTGGCGAAAAGCAGGTTACTCAGATCAAGCGCGCACGTAACAAGCGTTCAGTTCGCGATCTAGATCATGCAATGGAAATCAAAGCTGCTCTTGAAGCTGCTCCAATTGTGATCTCAGCTCGTGCTGGCAGCGAAGGACGCCTATTTGGTTCCATCACTGTTGGTGACATCGCTTCTGCGATTCGCGTTGTTGACGTTGATAAGCGCAAGATTGTTCTTGCCTCACCAATCAAAACAACCGGACGTCATGAAATCACAGTTCGCCTACATTCAGATGTTTTGGCAACTGTTGCACTTGATGTACGAGGCAGCAAGAAGTAATAAACCTTTACAAAGAATGCCCACGATTTATCGTGGGCATTCTTTTGTTGTTAGTGGTTGTTATCGAAGAACTTTTGTATTCGCTGGATACCTAAAGTTGTGCGAGAATTAAGTCATGACTTCAACAATGACTTTGCATACAAACCACGGCGACATCAACATCAACATCTTTGATAATCACGCGCCAAAGACCGTAAAAAACATTCTCGGTCTTGCTGATGGCTCAGTTGAATGGACACATCCAGCAACTGGTCAAAAATCAAATGATCCGCTTTACAACGGAACAATCTTCCACCGCATTATTCCTGGCTTCATGATCCAAGCTGGCGATCCACTTGGTCAAGGTACCGGTGGCCCAGGCTTTAAGTTCGAAGATGAGCCACATCCAGAATTAGTTTTTGATCGTCCATACCTACTTGCTATGGCAAATGCTGGGCCAAACACAAACGGATCACAATTCTTCATCACCGTTGCCCCAACTACTTGGTTGAACTTCAAGCACACCATCTTTGGCGAAGTTGCAGATCAAGCTGGTCGCGATGTCGTAGATGCCATTGCTAATGTGCCAACTGGACAAATGGATCGTCCAGTGAATGACGTAGTAATCGAAAGCGTTACTGTTTCTCGAGGTTAAGCGTGGACAAAACTTGTTTTCGCCATACCGATAGCGAGGCATATGTATCGTGCAGTCGTTGTGACCGCACGATTTGTCCCGACTGCATGATTAACGCACCAGTAGGTTTCCAATGCCCAGAATGCGTTGCTAGCGCTCAAGTTGCACTACCTAAAACAAGATTTGGTGGTTCGTTTAACACAGTTCCAAAAGTTACTCGAGCAATTCTTGTTACCTGTATCAGCATCTTTTTACTTTCGCTCTTACTAGGTGGCATCAGCAGTTTTGCTATAAGTTTCGGCATGATTCCCGCAGCTATCGCACAAGGTGAGTGGTGGCGATTACTTACTTCTACTTTGTTGCATGGCAGCATTCTGCACCTGTTGTTTAACATGTACGCGCTGTACTGGTTAGGTCCACAGCTCGAACGTTCACTTGGACATATGCGATTTGCTGCACTCTATGTTTTGTCAGCATTGGGTGGCTCAGTGGCTTCATATTGGTTCTCAGATTTGCGAACCGTCTCGGTCGGCGCAAGTGGGGCAATCTTTGGTTTGATTACCGCAACAATTGTGATCGGGCGAGAAATGCGTACCGATGTTTCCCAACTTATAGTCTTGCTGGGAGTAAATGTCGTGATCGGATTCTTGCAGCCTGGGATTGATTGGCGTGCTCATTTTGGAGGCGCTATCACTGGCGCTGCAGTTGCTTTCCTCTACACCAAAGGCACTCGACTAAATCGGGACCAACTCCATCGAGCTGGTCTGGCTGGAATATTTACCTTTTTAGTGCTGGCTACCTTGGCTAGAAATGCCCAAGTTTCAGCCTTGATTGGCCTATAACTGATACCAGCAGTTTCAATCTTCAGACTTTCAGAAATGTCGTGCACTCGGAAAATACAGGTAAGGTTTAAACATGCCTAAGTCAAAGTCTCGTAAATCAAAAGAGCCCGCCTACACACCACCTCCGGCCAAGGCGCCAGAGACGTTCAAAGTAGGAAATCCGGTTTGGTTGGTTCCAACAATGGTGACAATGTTCATCTTGGGACTGCTGTGGATAGTGGTGTTCTACTTGATTGGTAGCCAGGTGCCACTTATGTCCGATTTGGGCAATCTAACCAATGTGCTTATCGGCTTTGCCTTTATTGGTGTTGGTTTTGCACTTGCCACTCGCTGGAAGTAAATGACATGGGTGTAATTCCTCCCCAGCGGTGGATAACCCTGTGGATAAGTAAATGAGAAGTCTTTCAAACCGAGCCAAAACCGCATTGGTAACGGGCTCTGCTGCCTTAGCCGGCTTTTTGTTTGTGGCCAGCGGGATCACCGCGGATGGAACCAATTTGCGCACTGGCGGACTTGAGGATCTTCGCAGCCTAGTGCTGGATCGAGCAAACAAAGTTGGCGTACTTCAGTCCGAGGTCGATTCCTTGGCAACTGAAGTTAACGACCTATCTATTACAAAAGTTGATCCTGCTCTGAGTTCACAAATTAGCCAACTTGAACAAGCTACCGGGCTGACTCCTGTTTCTGGTTCTGCATTACGCATATCTCTTGATGATGCCCCACGCGAACCTGGTGAGCAATTACCAGAGGGAGTAGCACCAGATGATTTAGTTGTCCATCAGCAAGATGTTCAGTCTGTAGTAAATGCAATGTGGCGAGGCGGCGCAACTGCCATTCAAGTTATGGATCAACGCATTATTAGCACTTCAGCGATTCGTTGCGTAGGCAACACATTGCTATTACAAGGACGGGTTTACTCCCCACCATTTGTGATTACTGCAGTGGGAAACACTTCTGATTTGCAGCAAGCTTTGAATGATGAACCAGGAGTCTTGCTATATCGGGAATATGTCGAACGGCTTAACCTTGGTTGGGATGTTTCGATATTGAACGAAACAACAATTCCTGCTTGGCAAGGTTCGATCGAGCAACAGTAACTAACTAGCAAAAAATTAGATCGGAATTACAGGCTGTAATCCCTTTGCCATGTTGCGAGCATCTAAGTCACCACAACGCACTAACCATTCAGCCAACATCTTGTGCCCACCTTCTGTCAAAACTGACTCTGGATGAAATTGCACGCCTTCGATGTCAAAATCTTTATGTTGAAGTGACATGATTACGCCGTCTTCAGTTTCACTGGTTACTTCGAGTTCAGCAGGAACAGTGTCTCGCTCGACAGCTAGAGAGTGGTAACGCGTCGCAGTAAACGGTGAAGGAAGATCTGCGAGTACTCCTTGATTGTGGTGAAACACTTGAGAAGTTTTTCCGTGAAGTAATTCAGGTGCGCGGGAAACGGTGGCACCATATGCTTCAGCAATTGCCTGATGACCAAGACAAACTCCAAAAATTGGAACTTGCCCACCCAATTCTTTTACGATGTCGATGCACACACCAGCATCTGCCGGAGTTCCTGGACCGGGTGAAAGTAACACCCCGTCATATTCTCGCGCCTGCTCAACTGTGACTTCGTCATTGCGCTTGACATCTACCTTTGCACCAAGTTGAGCAAGGTACTGGACAATATTGAAAACAAAACTGTCGTAGTTATCAATAACCAGGATGCGAGTCACAGCAGTAAGTCTAAGTCACTTACGGAGTAGTCACAGATGGCGTTGGTGTAGGAGATGGCGTTGGTGTAGGTGTTGGTGATGGACAAACTCCATTTTTTGGAACCGTGGAACCATCCGGACACAGAATCACTACAGGTTCAATTGCTACCGTCAATGTCACAATCGATCCCTTAAGAGCAAGCTCTTTTGCTACTGGAGACTGGGAGAGAACTATGCCAGCTGCCACAGAGTCATCCTCTTGTTTAACAACGTCTACCAAAAAGCCAGCATTAACCAGAGTGTTTTTGGCCTGAGTTTCATTCATTCCGGCAACACTTGGAACCGGAATCTTTCCGTTCGAGACCGTGACGCTAATCAATGTGCCAATGTCGACAACAGTGTTAGCAGCTGGATCCTGCTCCAAAATTGTGCCTTCAGGCTTATCGCTATCAATTGGTGTAACCCGACCGAGAAGTAGCTCAGCCTCTGTGAGTATTAATCGAGCATCATCCACAGATTGAATATCTACTAAATCAGGTACAGGAACTTGGTCTTTTCCAGCAGAAACAATTAAGTTAACGGCCTGTCCAGCTTCAAGCAATTCACCAGGAGCTGGATCCTGTCCAATGATTACTCCCTTTAAGACATTGTCATCAGCCTGTGGTGTTTCAGTACCAACCAAAAGGCCAATCTCAGTTAGGGCCAAAGTTGCTTCGTCAACAGTTTTGGATTTCAGATTAGGCGTTGTTACAAGTTCTTGGGTTGGTCCCAAAAGCTGGCTTCCAACAAACAGTAGAACTAGCGCAGACACGATTGTCGCTATTGTCACGACAACCCATTTTCTTCTGCTTCCTTGCTTGGCTTCCGGAACTGCTGGTGATGTAGGAGCTGGATTTGTCATTGGAATTACCGTCGTTGTGCCGAGATCAGTTGCGACCGGAGCATTGTTTGGTCGGCTTGAGATTGGCATTCCTGCAATTGCGCGTTCGATATCGAATCGCATCTCAGCAGCAGTTTGGTATCTATCAGCTGGAGATTTTGTCAGCGCAGTGAGTGTGATCGCATCTAATGTGGTCGGAATAGCGGGATCAATAGAAGATGGAAGTTTTGGCGCTTCATTTACGTGCTGATAAGCAATCGAAACAGGTGAGTCTCCATTGAATGGAGGATTGGTTGTCAGAAGTTCATAAAGAACGCAACCCGTTGAGTAAATGTCAGAGCGAGCGTCGACAGACTCGCCGCGCGCTTGCTCTGGCGAAAGATATTGCGCAGTTCCCATAACAGCACTTGTTGCAGTAACAGACGTTGCTGCATCACTCATGGCTCTGGCAATTCCGAAATCCATTACCTTTGCATCACCATGGGTATTTATCATTATGTTTGCAGGCTTGATATCACGGTGAACAATTCCATGGCGGTGAGCGTAATCAAGAGCAGCAAGAACTCCAGCAATTACTTCAAGAGCCCGTTCAGGCAAAATTCGTGGACCATTGTTCAACATATGACGCAGAGTCACGCCGTCAACAAATTCCATAACTATGTAAGGAATGCTTACCTGATTGGCACCATCACCAATTAGATCTTCACCGGTGTCATATATCGCAACGATGTTTGGATGGTTCAAGCCAGCGGCAGATTGCGCTTCACGTCGAAATCTTTCCTGAAACATTGGATCTCTAGCAAGATCAGGGCGTAAAACTTTTATGGCAACCCGTCGATTAAGTCGACGGTCGGTACCTTCATAAACTTCAGCCATGCCGCCGCGGCCAATTACTTGTCCGACGTCATATCTATCACCAAGTTGGGTGAAGGTACTCACTAGATCTCCTTTTGCTATGTGCAAATTGCACAATTAACTCTATTCTTACCTATTGTTTTAAAACTGCTCGCATCACTGCAGCGGCAATTGGCGCAGCTAATGCATTTCCACTGATTTCTGTTGCGCCACCGCCATTTTGTAGCACCACCGCAACCGCAACCTTTGGTTGCTCACTAGGGGCTAACCCAACAAACCAAGCATGAGCAGGTTCGCCAGGTGCGTTTTCAGCAGTTCCAGTCTTTCCACCTACATTTATTCCAGTGATTCTGGCATTTGATGCGGTTCCCTTTGTTACAACACCAACAATCATATCTCTCAAAATCTTGGAATTTTCGACAGACATAGCACGACCAAAGGCTGAAGGGTTGGTATTTTGCAACACCGTTAAATCAGGGCCTAGAACTTGACTAACTAAAAATGGATTCATAACAACACCGTCATTGGCAATACCGGCAGCAACCATAGCCATCTGGAGCGCAGTGGCTCGAACATCAAATTGCCCGATCGCGCTCATTGCCGTTTGCGGCTTGTTCATTTCGGTTGGATATCTGCTAATGGCAGCAGTCATCGGCACATCAAATTCAGACTCGAATCCAAACTTTTGTGCCTGCTCTCCAATTGCATCTGCACCTAGTTCCATACCAAGCCAAGCGAAAGCCGTGTTACAGGAAATCTCTAATGCCGCTTGCAAAGTCGTTACATCACCAGTGCCACAAGCCTTACCATTCCAGTTTCCGAGTTGTACGTCGGTTCCTGGCAAATTTATTTCAGTTGGACCAGGCAATTCTGAATCAGCGGAGTAGTTTCCAGACTCTAATGCAGCAGCAGCAGTTACCAATTTAAATGTGGATCCAGGCGGAAGTGTCATAGCAAGTGGTCGGTTAAGCATGGGTTGGTTTGGATCTGCATTAAGTTCTTCGTAATTGTCCTGTATGTCTTGAGCATCATGACTAGAAAGTAAGTTGGGATCAAACGATGGCGAACTTGCTAAAGCCAGAATTGCGCCCGTGGTTGGGTCAATTGCTACTACTGCTCCAGTTCTTCCATCTAGTGCCTTCATCGCGGCAACTTGAGCATCAGGATCGATTGTCAGGCGAATAGCTCCGCCCTTTGGTTCCCGGTTTGCAATTAGTTGTTGCAATCGATCAACGAAGAATCGGCTGTCATTTCCAGCTAGAACATCATTCGCTTCAGATTCGATCCCGGTGGCACCATATACAACCGAATAGAAACCGGTAATTGATGCATAGTTCGTACCATCTCCATATTCGCGCAGGTACTTTAAAGCATCATTAGTTGGTGTTGACTCCGCAATTGTTTGCGAGCCCAACAAAATTGGTCCACGCTCGCGAGAATATTCCGTTAGCGTCACACGTTGATTTCCAGCCTGATTGCGTAATTCACTTGCTTGAAAAACTTGTATGTACGAAAGGTTGATGA
>JBIIAS010000065.1:0-7034 GCA_044239795.1 Candidatus Nanopelagicales bacterium
TCTCGACATCTTTTGTTCCGTACCAAAAAGTCTTTCCATCAGCTAGCCAGCCAACCTTGACTCGCGCCACTGGAGTTCCATCTGATAACAAAACTCGACCAGAGAGAAAGGGAAGGTTTGAGCTCCAGGTAATTGCTAAATTGGACTTAACCCAAGGAGTAACTTCTGCCGAACGAAGCGCGCGAATACGAAAGCAATGAAATTGTGATTCTTGGAGTCCAACGATTGGGTAGCTCGTAAGACCAGGCCCTATAAATGCGTAGTGGCTGAATGTGCCTGTGCATCCTGCTGGCCCTGTAGCAATCTGAATCTCGTGACCATATTCACCTGACGTTGCATCTAGCCAATCAAATCGAATGCGATTCGTGTAATAGGCCGAGGCGGTTACGGCCTGAGGGGTCGATATGAAATTTTCTCGACCACTGACGCAATCATCAACAAGTGCACCAACATCAAGTATTCCTCCGCTGCCTGTTTTGGTGGGCAGCGAAGGAATCTGTTTCGCTCCATCGATCAGCAAGTCTCGAATATCAAAGGCAGGCATACCCATATTTGCGGAAGTGCAAAGTGCAATGGCACCAGTTACATGGGGGGCAGCCATTGAGGTTCCGCTCAAAGAGTCATAGTTACCACCTGGCACCGTCGAGCGAATTGATACTCCTGGTGCAGCCAAATCTGTTGAATTTTTTCCAAAGTTTGAAAAACTAGCAATCTGACCATCAACGTCTGTGGCCGTAACTGATACAACACAATCCCAAGGTCTACTTGAAGTGCTGCAGTCATAAGAGGAAGGGAAGAATGGCGTTGTGTCATTGTCTCGGCCATCATTTCCAGCTGCAGCCACAAATAAAATTCCAGCGTCGCCACCCCGAACAATTGCATCCCTCATTGCTGATGAGTAAGGCCCACCGCCATATGAGTTATTTGTAGCGACAATATGCAGACCAGTTTGGGTGCGAAGTTTCGTCACATAATCTATTCCGGCAATAACATCAGAAACTGTGGCGGATCCACGGCTGTTTATAACCTTGACCGGGATGATTGTGGTTTGCCAGTTAATACCAGCAACACCAATTCCATTATTGCCTTGGGCACCAATAGTTCCCGCAACATGTGTGCCGTGATGTTCACCCAGAGAAGGTAAGACGTTTCCATTTCTATCTGAGAAGTTATAGCCGTGAACGTCGTCAACATAACCGTTGTTGTCGTTGTCTAAACCGTCACCCGGAACTTCGCCAGCGTTAGTCCAGATATTCGAAGCCAGATCAGGATGGTTGTAATCAATTCCTTGGTCTAAAACGGCTACGTAGACATTTCTCGATCCTGTTACACCGCTTGCCCAAGCAGCCGTTGCGTTTGAACCAAACTCGCTTTGTGGCACAGAATTTACTCCACCCACGCCCCACAAACTGCCATCCATGACTGAAGGATCGTTGGCAACATCTTGTTGTGTTACTAGATAGTTTGGTTCGGCATATTCAACGAATGTGCTTTTCTGAATTGAATTGATAACCGTTACTAAGTTTTTATCGCGCTTAAGCGTTATCAGTTTTGTATCCGCAGCTAAATCGCTGATCTCTTCTGATTCAAGAACTCCAGCAAAACTTATTGCCTTGCTTTGCTCGGCAGCAGAAGTGCCCGCCACGAACTTCACAATGATTTCTCGGGGTACGTACTCCCCTTCTTCAATGGAGTCGAGTGCGGATGGACTAGTAGTTGGACTTGCAGTCGGCGATGGTTCTGCAGAAAGTGATGGCTGGGGAGAAACCTGCGCGACTGGTAATTCTGATGGATCAATTAGTGGTTCTTGGGTATCGCTTGCAGCTGGAGTGGGCTCTTCGATAACGGAGACAACGGGCTGTGGAGTTGGGGTTACATCATTAGATCTGGCTGGGGCAGCAATAAGTATTGTGAAAACCAGTCCAAGCGATGTTGCAATTGAGCCGAATTTGAAAGCAGGATGAGCAAGGTTATTGGACTTCAAAAGTTGCCACCTTACCTGTTGCCGCAATGCAACTAGCCTACCAACTTCTGGTAGAGCGGACCCCTGGATCCCATCAAATCTCGGGGTTTAGCAATACCCGCCATTTACCCAGCCAGTGCGCTTTGCATCAGCAAACATCTGGGAAGGAGGTCGTTTTCAATCCAGAGAATTTGCTGGTAAACAGGCTGCTGTGTGATCCCCACATTGAGATGACACCGGCAAGCAAAAGGATAAGCGGCTTTCTCACAACTAAAGACTACCGAGTACTGATTAGTCATCAACTTAAACTTTAAAAGTTGAGATCTCGTAGCCAATTTCGCAAGGCCATTGTCGCCTTGACGTCATCAATGTTGTACTTGCGTAGCCAATTTTGAGCCTCAACTGCCTTGAGTTCATCACCGCCTGTGGCTTCTTTGTATTTCAAAAGTGAGTTAGCTCCCCCAGCATCATCGGCATGCCAATTGAATCCAGCCAATGGCGCAAGAGTCTTGATTGAGTAGTTGCAAATTGGTGATTTCAAATTTGGTGGGAAAACTATTTGCTGGGCTACTGGATATAGGTCATTCATATAACGGTCAATGAAATCTTCCATCTCATTTGTGTTGGGCGTCCCCGGCAAATCTGAAAACTCACTCACCCACTTGCGCCACCACGTTAGTTCGTGAGACGAGTAATGAAATATGCCAATTGTTTTTCCTGCATCCTGTGCTTGGTTGATTTGCTCTTGCAAGTACTTCCACATTCTCAAATAAACCGAATGTTCGCCTTCTCGAGTTCCTGAGTAATCCTCGAACGTATTAGCGGGTGAAGACCTCCAATCAATACTTACCGTTCGATCATGATTTACGTATCCGTATAAATACAGTCGATCAGGCTCAACGGATTCATCAAAGCCGATTTCTTGCAGCGCGCCTTGACTGTTTTCCAAGTCAATGTCTATCTCGATATCAAATGTTGGGACTGTGAAGCCTGAAACACCGCGCTTAACGTCAGGAACACCGCTTAGATACACACGAGCTCGCTGCTTTGCTTCTTCTCCAAATACATTAAGTTGCTCATCAAGATCAGCAAGTTCGCCAATGCTGATACCACTTGGTAAATCGTCACGAGCTTTGCTTGGCGTAACTGTTGCAAGTAGCGTCACATTTCCAGTTCCTTTGTAAGCCACCATCTCATCAAGACAGATGGGTAAGAAAGAGCATGTTGGACACTTCTTTGCATCACTTTCCAACATCGGTATCACCGGCGCTACAACATCAGGTTTGATATTTCGTTGTTGCGCAATTTCAACAACACGCAATGCTTCAATAAACTGCAGATCGTATTTTGTCAGTGCTGTGAGTGCAGACTTACCTCTACCGAATTTAGTCTCTGTTAACTTTGCCCAGGCAATAACATTTGATTCTCGGCCAATGATTCCAGCCCAAGTATCTGGGTTAGCAATTCCAATTGACTCAAGGTGGCGCTGGTAATGCGCGAGCTGCAACGCATCGTCTTCCTTTAATCTTCCAGTTGTTGGATCACCTGGAGTTAACGACTCAACGACTGCAGGCGCGATGAACACTTCATTTGATTTATTGTCTTTATCAAACGCGCCATGGCTCTTGATGTCCACTGCAGCCCATGTTCCAAATGGTCCAGGTCCACTCGAGATTCGAACCAGTAAATCAGGTCTACTATTTCGCGTTTGATCCAAAGACCAAGCGCTTCCTAGTTCGCTGCAGATGAGCTTCTCGGCAGTTTCGCCAAGTACGGGATTAATAACTAACTGAATTGAATCATCGCGAAGAGCCGCTGTAGTTTCGGTCTCGCGAACATCAGTTGGTAGATCTTGATTGATGACAACATGACCTGGTATCGAATCAATCAGCTTAGAAACCACCCGAGCTTCGTGGATGAAGCCTTGTTCGCTCATCGCTTTTGCCATTGGCGTTTCAGCAGCTAGGTTGCTTAAATCGAACCGATTTGGAGCATGCAATTTGTGGAGATACTCGGGGCAAGCCAGCGATGCCCTGGAATCTAGTCTCATACGGCAAGGGTAGCGAAGGAATTACTGGCAAAACGGCGCTATTTGCGTTTATGCAGATCCACCTAAGACTCAAATTCGCAACAGATGCTGGGTTAAACTGCAAATAGAGAAACACCCTATCTTTTGAGCCTGGGGGCAATAATGACTAGTCCAAAGTCATGGTCTGCATTTATTGCGCTTAACCCTAAAGGTGCTGGCGCGAACTTTACCCAGCTATCAAGATTTAAGGCTCGCTACTCGCTAGCGAGGGAATTCGAGGCACTCACCCTAAAAAAGGGTTCAAAAGGATTGCAGGATTCATACTCTTCTGCATTGCGCGTAACACTCGCTTACACGGCACTTGAGTCTCTTGAATCTGCTTTAAAGATAAGAAATGGAATTTCAATTATTGAGCCAGAGTTAGCCCAGGAATTTCGAAGTTCCAAGAATGCAAAACTAATGAGTGCTCTTCTTTATGAACAAAGAAAAGGTGAGATGAATAACTCGCAACTCGAGCTTGCCAGATTCAACCGCAATGAGAGTCAAAATCTTCGCCCAATTGTCTATGCGATCAGAAATTTGATGAGTCATGGAACTTTGACTGCAGCGCGATTAGATTTGCCTCAATCCATGGAACGTCGGGAAATGCTCGATCGACTTGCAGTTGCAACCCTTGATGCGACAGACGTTCGATTTACAAAGTTCTTCCAAAAAGTTAAGCAGGAATTAAATAATGTTTAAAAGACTTGGTTACCTGGGGTTGACTACTTCCTTGGCGTTCGCAGTGATTGCCAACACGCCTGAAGCTTCATTTGCAAAAGTTTCTTCGAGTGAGTCCGTAATGGCTTCTTCAAGTAACTCATTATTCACACCACGATCCATAAATCAAGTTTTGAAGACTCCCGATTCTGTTGAAGTCAGTTTTAGTGGCCCAGGTGAAGTTATCCACATCCCTCCAAGTCAAGAGGTTGCCGTAGGGGCGGAGCACGCGTGCGCACTCTCTTCAGAACAATCCATTAAGTGCTGGGGAGCTGGCGGTGGCGGAAGACTTGGAAATGGGTCAAATTTATCTAGTACAACGCCTTTGTCGGTTACGGGAATTTCAAATACGACTCAGATTTCTAGTGGAGGTTTTCACACGTGCGCCCTGATCGTTGATGGCAACATCTATTGCTGGGGATATGGTGGGCTAGGACAACTTGGATTTGGTCCTACATCCAACAGCTCTAGCCCAGTTCGTGTTTCAACCTTTGAAAATGCGATTCAAGTCGCAGCTGGAGAATTTCACACATGTGCTGTATTTGAAAACAAAACTGTTAAGTGCTGGGGATTCGGCGAATCAGGCGTTCTTGGCGATGGATTTCAAGAAAGGGATAACAACCGAATTGTCAGCCACCCAATTAATGTACAAGGGATTGAGAATGCAAGTCAGGTAACAGCAGGAGACAAACATACTTGCGCACTTCTGGATGATGGAACCATTAAGTGCTGGGGTGAAGGCATCGATGGCAAAATTGGAGATGGTGCTGGCATCACGCGTAAGTCTCCGGTATCTGTCGCTGGAATATCCAATGCGGTGCAAGTATCTGCTGGAGGATCACATACGTGTGCTGTGATTTCAGACAAAACGATTAAGTGTTGGGGCAACGGTGCTCACGGAAAGCTAGGAAATGGTTCTGATAGTTCGAGCGCAACACCTGTATCTGTCCCTGGAATATCAAACGCAGTTCAAGTATCTGCTGGAGCGTACGAGACTTGTGCTGTACTCCTTGATGCAACCATAAAGTGCTGGGGATCAGGCACATATATTGCAAATACGGTTTCAGTTGCTGGCTCTGGAAGTTTTAATGTTACCAAAATAGACAAAGGGACCAACAGCTCTTGCGCACTTATGGAAGACTTCAAGATTAAATGTTGGGGTTTTAATTCTGTAGGTCAACTTGGTGACGGATCAACTATAAACACCACGGCACCTGGAACAGACGGTTTGGTCATCGACAACTACAAGGTCGAATGGTCAACCGATGGTTCTAACTGGCAAAGCACAGAGACCGCAGATTCCAACGTAACTATAACTGGATTGAGTGTGGCAACCACGTATCAGGTGAGAGTCGCCGGACACTCAAGTGTAGGTTGGGGACCATACGCGACTACCACTGCACGAACGAGCAACAAACCAGGGCCACCTACAGCCCTCACCCAAACTGCAAGGTATCCAACCAGTGTTGAATTGACTTGGACTTGGCCAGCAGACACTGATGGTCTTGCCATTGATAACTACAAAGTCGAGTGGTCAACCGGTGGTTCCAATTGGCAAAGCTTGGAAACTCAGATTGACCCGGGTGAGCCTTGGGCTGCTGGATTAACCAAAAAAAGCGCAATTGTTACTGGATTGAATGTTGATACTACTTATCAAGTAAGGGTTAGTTCACATTCGGCAGCTGGCTGGGGCACATACGTAACTTCCACTGCTCGAACCAGTCGCCCACCATTTTATCCTGCATCCCTTCGCCAAGTTGGCAAAAATCAAAACAGTATTGAACTAAATTGGAATTTGCCAATCGATACCGATGGTTTAAGTGTTGAAAACTATAAGGTCGAATGGTCAACCGATGGTTCAACCTGTTTAGGTTCGAACTGGCAAAGCTTGGAGACTGCAAGCACCAACGCAACAATTACTGGATTGGATGTTGCTACTTTTTACCTAGTAAAGGTGACTGGATATTCACAAGCAGGCTGGGGTGGGTGGTCTTGCTTAAGAGTGCAAACTTCTTTTCCCCCAAGTTCGCCCAGTGAATTAACTCAATCGACAATTAAGCCCACAAGCGTGGATCTTACTTGGACCGCTCCAGAAGCAGATGGCTTAAGTATCGACAACTATAAGGTCGAATGGTCAACCGATGGTTCC
The DNA here is from genome assembly GCA_044239795.1 of Candidatus Nanopelagicales bacterium. Lineage (GTDB taxonomy): Bacteria > Actinomycetota > Actinomycetes > S36-B12 > UBA5976 > UBA5976. The sequence continues at coordinate 6,901 of JBIIAS010000065.1, forward strand.
AATTGGCAAAGCTTGGAAACCACAAATACTGAGGCAACAATTACTGGACTAAGTTATGGTGCTTCGTATCAAGTTAGAGTTAGTGCGTATTCAGTCGTTGGCTGGGGTCAACCAAGTTCTCCTGTAACCATGCG
>JBIIAS010000005.1:0-25334 GCA_044239795.1 Candidatus Nanopelagicales bacterium
AGCAGGCATTGTCTTTGCCAGTCCATCCATCGCTATCTCAAAGTGATTTAGAAAAGGTCGTAGAAGTAATCAACGCTGTAGCTTCTGCAGGTTCCTAATGGCTAATTTGCGAGCTGGCATGATCGGCTTGGGCATGATGGGAAGACATCATGCTCGAGTTCTAGGGTCACTTGATGGTGTTGATTTGGTTGCAGTTGCTGACCCAGCTGGAGATCCACATGGGGTTGCTGCAGGCCGCGACGTTCATTCAACAGTAAATGAACTGATCGAAATCGGAATTGATTATTGCGTTGTAGCAGTACCAACTATTTATCATGAGGAAATAGGAATGGCACTAGCTGCTGCTGGTGTGCATGCGTTGATTGAAAAGCCGCTTGCCCCAGATACTGAGTCAGCTACAAGGTTGACAGAAGCTTTTGAAAAGCATGGTGTTATCGGAGCCGTTGGCCACATTGAGCGTTACAACCCATCACTTCAAGAAGCTCGACGTCGAATCGCAAATGGAGATCTTGGAAAAGTTTTCCAGATTGCAACTCGTCGTCAGGGACCGTTCCCACCTCGAATCGCAGACGTTGGCGTTGTTAAAGATTTAGCAACACATGACATCGATTTAACTGCTTGGGTAGCGCAACAACCTTTCGAATGGGTTCAAGCAAGAACAGCGCACCGCTCAGGCCGCGAGCACGAAGATTTAGTTGCCGCGGTTGGTCAATTGGCTGATGGCACAGTTACCAGTCACTTAGTTAACTGGTTAACACCGTTTAAGCAACGCGAAACAGTCATCACTGGTGAACGGGGAGCATTTGTGTGTGACACCCTTACTGCTGATTTAACTTTCTACGCAAATGGAACTCAAGATACTGCTTGGGATGAAGTTGCAAACTTCCGTGGGGTTTCAGAAGGTGACGTAGTTCGCTTTGCTATCCCTAAGCCCGAACCTCTGCGTGTTGAACATGAAGCCTTCCGAGATGCCGTACTAGGTAAAGACGCGGACATCGTAACTATGCGCCAAGGTCTGAATACGGTTCGAGTAGCAGATCAAATGCTCGCATCAGCACAATCAAACTAATACAAGGATAAAAATGAAAATCACCGTTGTAGCCATGGGAAAAATTGGCCTGCCACTTGCAGTTCAATTCGCGTCAAAAGGCCATACAGTTTTTGGCGCTGATGTTAATGAAGAAACGGTTCGCCTTGTAAACGCCGGACAAGAGCCGTTCCCAGGTGAAACAGACCTGGATACAAAGCTTGCAGACGTAGTTTCAAAAGGCCTGCTCACCGCGACCACAGACACCGCATCAGTCGTTGCTGAATCAGAAGCAGTTGTAGTTGTAGTTCCATTATTCGTAGACGCCGAAGGCACCCCTGATTTTGGGTGGATGGATGCAGCAACTCTCGACATCGCTAAAGGTTTAAAGCCGGGCACATTGGTCTCTTATGAAACTACGCTTCCAGTTGGTACGACTCGAAATCGCTTTGCCCAAATGCTGGAAGAAGGTTCAGGCCTAAAGGTTGGAACTGATTTTCATCTTGTTTTCAGCCCAGAACGAGTATTCACGGGTCGAGTTTTTGAAGATTTAAGAAAGTATCCAAAACTTGTTGGCGGCGTTGATGAGGCTTCAGCAAAGCATGGCGTTGAATTCTATGAAAAAGTTCTAGATTTCGATAAGCGTGATGACCTGCCTCGTGCAAATGGTGTTTGGGATTTAGGTTCCAGCGAAGCATCAGAGCTAGCAAAGCTAGCTGAAACTACTTATAGAGATGTAAACATCGGACTTGCTAATCAATTTGCAAGATTTGCCGCTGACAACGGTATCGACGTTTATGCAGTTATTGATGCTTGCAACAGTCAACCGTTTAGTCACATTCATCAGCCAGGTATCGCTGTAGGCGGACACTGTATTCCTATTTATCCACGCATGTATCTATGGAATGATCCATCGGCGACTGTGGTTCGTGCAGCGCGTGAAGCAAATGCCCAAATGCCTGCCTATACCGTTGATGTACTCAAGGCAGCTCATGGTGATCTGAAGGGTCAAAAAGTCGTAGTACTTGGTGCCGCTTATAGAGGTGGCGTAAAGGAAACTGCTTTCTCTGGAATTTTTGCAACAGTTGATTCACTCAAATCTGCAGGCGCGACAGCGCTAGTTCACGATCCGATGTACACCGATGATGAATTAGCTCATTATGGTTTTACTGCTTATCACCTAGGTGAATCCGCAGATGCCCTTGTTGTCCAAGCGAATCATGCAGAATACAAATCGGTATCGGCTGCAGATTTTCCTGGTCTAATGACGGTTGTCGACGGGCGCAAATTCTTGGATGCAAGCAAGTTTGCTGGCATTAACTTCATAACGCTCGGTATTGGCTAAACCTCAGGACTAATCCAGGATTTAAGTACTGATCCTGAGTAACTTCCATCGTGGTACTTGGCTACAAACTGCTTTCCTTGAATTACCATTTCTTCTCGGGCTGATTCATCTGTGGTAATACCCACAATGACTTTTTCAAGTTCTTCAATTGAAGAGTCCACGATTGGAACTTCGCCAGGAATTCGACTACGAACCCATGGCGCAACGTGGCCAATCACAACTTTCCCAGCGGCCATGGCCTGGACAGCCATTGCGCCATAAGCACCAATTGCGAACTGATCGATGACTATGTCTGCGGACTTAACTAGTGTTGGCATGTCATCAGCTGGCACACTTGTAATCCTCAGGTATTCAATCAAGCCACGTTCGGACATGCCTTGCAATACGTCGTCAACTTTCGGTCCACCTTTAATCCAAGATTTGCTTGGCGCATAAAGCACCTTAAGTTTTCCAGTTCTGGGAACAAACCCAGTTTCCCATTGAGCCGGATCAACAACTACGGGTAGCCAAATACCGTTTGGTAAGTCATCCAATAGATCCGGGGTTGATACAAAGACGGGCACGTCTAACTTCGAATAAATAGACACCAATTGTTGTGCTCGATTTTCGAGTGTCTCCACTACATCGGATGGAGCATCAGGAAACGGGCTGTGTGGGTATTTAATGATGTGATTACTTGGAATTCGAGTATCAGAACCGTGTGAAACGACCGCGCAAGATAATCCTGCTTCTGTAAAGACGCCGATTTCGCCATCAACGTTTCGGCCATGTAGATATCCAGTTATTGGCCGGCCTGCTTCGATCAATACGTGAGTGAAGTTCTCAATGATTCGCTGGTTTTGTCGACTCTTCCACTTGCCGGTTGTATACGCGTACGGACTAACTGAATCATCAGTGGGAAAATGAAAAGTCCCAACTGTTCTTGTCAGGGATTCTGCTCGAAGTCCTTCGATAGCACTTTCAGCAGCTCGGGCCCATGCGAACCCCTGACCGGCAAAATTTGCTGGTCCAATCATTAGCCTAAATCTCGACGGCTCAAGAATTGATTGAACACTTAACGGTCGATATCTTTCGGGATTAAATATTGATTTTCCTCGATTTACAAAACCATTCCAAAGCTGCTTTTTAGAGGCTTTTCTAAGCGCCTTTAAGTCCATGTGGGTTGCGAATCAGAAATCTTCCAGCACTTCGGCTGAATTTCCAGAATCTACAAACTCTGTATATGCGCTGACAATCTCATCAGGGGCTCCACGTTTCATGAGTTTCCCATGGTCCAACCAAATTGCGTCATTGCATATTTCTTTAATGGTTCCCAGACCATGCGAGACAACCAACATGGTGCGAGCGCTACCCATAAGCTCTTCCATCTTGGCTCGAGCCTTCTTTTTGAAAGCCGCATCGCCCGTTGACAATGCTTCATCAATCAACAAAATGTCAGGATCCATATGAACTGCAACTGAAAATGCTAAGCGGGCATGCATGCCAGAAGAGTATGTGCGAGTGGGCAAGTCGATAAAGTCACCCAGATCTGCGAAATCAGTTATCCGTGCAAATTTCTCGTCTATCTCTTCCCGAGATAGACCACTTGCCAGTCCTCCAAGAATTACATTCTCGCGACCAGTCAACTGGGAATTGAATCCAAGTCCAAGTGCCAATAATGTGCTTATTTGTCCGTGAACTTCGATCCTTCCAGATGTTGGTGCCAGAATCCCAGAGATACCTCGCAATAGTGTTGATTTACCTGCACCATTGTGACCAATAATTCCCAAGATAGTTCCGTGCTTAACATCGAAACTGACGTGATTAACGGCTTCCATGATCTTAAACTCAGGCTTTTCTCTGCGAACAAAACTTGCCACAGCTTTCTTTACTGTTGGAACCCGCTCAAATTGCGTCTTGTATGTGATCGTTAAATCATCTACTGATATCGCAAGATCATTAGTTACCTGCTTTTCCACGCGCATTGACATGGGATTACCTTGCGTGTCTGTATCAAAATCATCTGAATCAAAGTCTGACAGCGAACTCACGCTCCCTTGCCATAAAGAACCAGCAACCAAAAACCACTGCAAGGATTGACCAAATAATACACATGACCCAAGTCAGCAATGAAGGCATTTGACCTCGAACTATTAGATCTGAGTACGCACCAATCAACGGAAAGAGGGGATTGATCACTCCTACCAATCGAAAAACTTCTCGCGCCTGATCTTGATACCAAAGCACAGGCGAAATGTACAAAAGGATTCTTGTTAGGTACGGCAAGAACGAGGCAGTATCACGAAAGTAAACCTGCAGCGCACCAAAGAATGCAGCCATCCCCAGCGAGAATACGATTATCAGAAGAAATACGGGTATGGCTAAAAGTTGCTGCCACTTCAACTGTGATCCGCTAACAAAAAACAGAACAAAAAAAATCGGGACAGTAGGCAAGAATCTGCCTAGAGCAGTTCGAACCGATGCAATCGGCAATAACATTCGAGGAAAAGATGAATTCGTTATCAATCTTCCGGCGCCAGTAATTGAAGAAGCCCCCGTAGACATACTTCCTGCGACGAAGTAAAAAACAAAAATTCCTGCTACTAAGTGGACAAAATAGTCAGAGCCACTGTTGTTGCCCCCAGAAAGCACCATGACGAGGAAGTAATAAACAGTAGCAAGAAGTAGAGGATTTAAGACGAGCCAGAATTTCCCAATGAAGGAGTTTGCCTGTTGGGTGCGAAGTGTTGACCTGGACATTTCATAGGCAAAATCTCTGCGGCGCCAGAGTTCACGAAAGTAGGTTGGCAGGTGTGGTAGGCCCAAGCTATTTGACTGGAACACATGAATATATTCATCATGCTTTTTATAACCTGAGGTCTTTGACACAAATAAATCCTACCAGACCTTAATCCCAGAGCGGCATAGTAAAGATCAGAATGTAAAGTGTTAATACCTGATATCAGCAAAAATCTTGATCAAAAATATTAGCGAGAAGCAGTGTGATTAGTTGAATACGGACTTGACCAAATCAACGAACTTAAGAGTTGTGATGATGGTGGCAAACGACGTTTCAATTGACGTTCGCGTTCGAAAAATGGCGGCCTCCGTAGCGAAACACCACAGTGTTTTTGTCTTGGGGCTTGCCACAAATGGCAAACGATCAACTTTTGAGCTGGACGGGTTTCAAGTAATCCTTATTCCTGTTGTAAACCAGAAGCCACTAAATCTACGCATGAGGAAAGCACTGGGTAGAAGAATAATGAAGTTACCTATGGGATCTTCGATTAGGCGAATATTCAAATCAACTTCCAAAAAAACAGATGTTGTTGTTGACAGTAATCATTCATCCAGTCAAGTCAGTAAAAAATCGTGGCGAGAAGTTTTGCCTGAGACTATGAAGTATGAGCAAGCATTTGGTTCTGAGTTAAAGAATCTTTCCCCAGGTTTGGTTCATGCCCAAGATATTCACTTACTTAGTGTTGCCGCCAACTATGTGGAGGCACGAAATCACCATGACCGAACCTGTGCACTTATCTACGATGCCCATGAATACATAAGAGGTCTTGGGTCTATAGATCCGCAACGACGTGACGCATATGCAGAACTAGAGTCTGAATTCATTGGTCAAGCAGATGCAGTTATTACTGTTTCTAATTCAATTGCCGAACGATTAATGAAGGATCACAATTTACTTACCAAACCTTTTCTTGTGCTAAATGCGCCAAGTCAAAGCAAAACTAAAAGAACGGAAACCAGTCCTTCGGTCCGAAAAGCATGTGGAATTCCAGATGATGTTCCGTTAGTTATCTACTCTGGTGGAATCCATATCTCGCGAGGTATGGATTTGTTAGTATCTTCACTTGAGTTCCTACCTGGAGTTCACCTTGCGATGACCTCAAATCGTGAAAGCTGGTACATCGAAGAACTGAAAGAGAAGGTAGCAAAATTTAGTGGCGCTGATCGGCTTCATTTTGTTCCTTATGTTGCTCCAGAAGAAGTTGTGCCATACATTTCCACGGCATCGGTCGGAATAAGTCCCTTGCCCGCTGACGTAGTCAACTATGACTTGGCGCTTCCAAATAAGTTGTTTGATTACATGCAAGCAAAACTCCCAATCGTTTCAAGCAACTGTTTTGAAGTAAGTGAATTGCTATCAAAGTACCCGTTGGGAGAGGTATTTGATTGGCAAGATCCAAAAGCTTTAGCTCATGCCGTTACAAGTGCTATTCAGAATAAATCTGAGATAACCCAGACATACAATTTGTTGGCCGCTGAGTTAGAGAACTTTACTTGGGAACATCAAGAACTGGAACTAGAAAAGGCCTACGAGTCGTCAATCTAGGCTTATCTCTCTTGTCCTAGGAAAACTCAGATAAAGACTTAACAACTAAACTTGCGGCGTTGCCGTCACCATAAGGCATTTGGATTGGCCATGATTTTTCACTAGCCTTCGATATAAACAAAGAAATCTCCGACAATGATGGATTGTTAGCAACCAAGTTGACACCAAGTTCAACAGTTTCAATCCACTCGGTCTCAGTTCTTAAAGTTACACACGGGGTCTTGACCAAAAAAGCTTCCTTTTGTAAACCGCCTGAGTCGGTAACTGCAGCCAATGCATTACTCAAAGCGACTACTAGATCCGGATACCCTAATGGCGCAACAAATGTAATGTTCTTGAAACTAGGTTGGATTCCAAACTCTTGCATTTTTGATCGCAGCCTAGGGTGTGCGGCTAACAAAACCTTGTGACCTAGTTGATCAAGTAGGTTGAGTATTTCGCTAAGTCTTTCAACAGTATCTGTGTTATCTGGCCTGTGAATTGTGGCCAGAACATAGCTTCCTTTTTCAACTCCAAGTTCATTTAAGACATCAGATTTTGAGTTTTTCAAGGTATCAAGACAAACATCAACCATCACATCTCCAACAAGCACTGCTCGATCAATGAGCCCCTCTTTACTAAGGTGATTCATAGCTTCTTGTGTCGGCGCTAAAAGCAAATCTGAGGCATGGTCCGTCAAAACTCTGTTATGTTCCTCGGGCATGCGGCGATTAAACGATCGCAGTCCAGCCTCTAAATGTGCAAGCTTCTGGTGGATCTTTACCGCAGCCAACGAGGCTGCCAAAGTTGAGTTGGTATCTCCATAGACCAGAACCCAGTCAGCTTTTTGTTCTAAAAAAATTGACTCTAGTCCATGAAGAATTGTTGCCGTCTGTGTTGCATGTGAGCCCGAACCAACCTCTAAGTTTACGCCAGGAGAACTAATACCTAGTTCCGCGAAAAAGTTATCTGACATATCTGGGTCGTAATGCTGTCCCGTATGAACAATGACGTGCTTATGGCCACTGCTTAACAGCGCCTTATCTATTGGTGCTAATTTTACAAACTGAGGTCGAGCGCCAACAACACTGATGACTTTCAAAATATGCCTCTTATCTCAATTTATTGGTCAAAATTACTTAAGTGAATCATAAACCTTACGCAAGACATCTTCTTGAGCTTCCCAAGACCATGACCTTACTGGCGCCTTGGAGTAGTTTTTCTCGTAATGTGCTAAATCATTAATGACTTTTCGAATAGCTAATTCCAAAGTAATTGGGTCTCCCGCTACAAAAGTTTCACCAATTTGAAACTTCTCGATCGTATGCTTAACAACTGCAACGTCACTGCCAACAATAGGTAAGCGCGCGCAGGCATATTCATAGAATTTGCTGGGGAGTGATACTTCATGATTTATGTCATGAAGATATGGAGCTAAACCAAAGCTGGCTCCTGACACATAACTTACAATTTCATTTGGCTCAACGTACGAAAGTATGTGCACCCTATCTAATACGCCCAAGTCACTCGCTTCTTCTAGAAAAACATCGTTGTATGCAGTCACATTAGCCACGAATGCAAAATGTAATTCCGGAACATTCGCCATCGCACTTAAGACTGGACTTATTCCTCGCTTTGCTGCGAGTCCACCCAAGTAAACACCAAGTGGAGTGTCATCCGATACTCCACAATCTATTCTCAGTGACCTCGAACTAGTCAAGGCAGGATCAACTTGTGGGGCGTTCAAGACAACATGTGGTTTATTGGCCAATCCATACTTATTCACCAACAAGGAGGAAATCTCATCAGAGACCGTAATCAAAGTATCTGCTCGCTGGGCGGCTACCTTCTCATTAAGTAGGAATCCCTTAAGGTCTACTGGTTCAAAGCCACTTATACCTTCAAGAAATTCATGTGCATCGTATATAACCTTTGGTCGACGCTGACCTGCTTTAGCTATCGCATCGGCAAGTCGAACTCCAGCGCCAGACATGCGAAAGTCGTGCGCATGAATTACATCAGGATTAAAGTCAATGGCTGGTTGCAAATATGCTGATTCAAATTCGTATAGCGACGGCGAAAGATGATATAAATGAATAGGGTTTTTGCTTACCTTGTAAAAAAACATTTCGCATTTGTTTTTGAAGGTCTCGCTTGCAAGTTGCCGTCTCCATGCATTTGAATATTGACGGTAGCGAATTGCAAATCCTATTACGAGCAATCTTTCTAGAAGAGACGAGAGCGTTGCATTTTTCCCTTCAGCTTTTTGATTACTGATAGCATATTTTCTGAGATTCAAGCGACTTTTTGCAATGGCTACTGATTGCTCACTTCTATATGCAAGCAAAGTTCGAATTCCTAACTTTGGACCTTTAGCGTTGTACTGTTGCTGGTTTTTACTTTTTCTACGCCTTGCTGAAAAAAACAAGTCCACTGGAACTCGAGCAATTTTGGCTGCTCCCATGTTGACTGGGACATCAGGATTTCCTAAATCGCGCCCCAAAAGTAGTACTTCGTTTCCAAAATCTGAAACCGACTTTGCACATTTTTGCACCCGGCTATCGCCGATAATGCCATTGTCGACGATCATAAGAACTCTCATAAAACGTAAACTCCTTGGACTCCATAGGAATGCATTCTTTGCAAAACGCCCGTTCAAAGATTATCGAAGAAGAGCACAAAAAGAGGACTTATTCCTGATCGTCACGGAGAATACTTGACATTTGCAGTAATTCCGTATCACCAGACATCTGACTAAGGATGATTAGTTGTTGAGTGACAACACGATGGTAGGTTAAATCTTGTGCTCGAGGGTTATCTTTAACTCTCGTTCCATAGAATGAAATGCACCCTGGGCATCTAAAGCTCTGAAACTGGTTTTCGAGGGTATCTATACCCCTGTTCAAGATTTCAAGTGATTGAGTATCCCCCTTGGCTGCCCAATAATCGTATAGGCCCCAAAGTGCGAAAATATGTCCGTTAATCACCTTCATGGGAGCGACGTCTCCAGCATATTCTTCTAACCATAGGTCCTGATTTGAATCAATAAAAGTCACACAAGGGTTACTAAAGGAGTTCTCGCTGCAGATGTCAAGAAGTGGCTTTAGAAATTTACGAGCTAGCTCTAAGTATTTTGTATCTTGTGTAAATTGAAACATCCACATAGAAAGTGAGACCGCTTCACCTTGAGCCATCGCACTTCGCCAAGGGGAATGTATCGTGTTTGCCTTATCTCCATGAAGCGCAAAATCAAACCTATACTCAATAAGAAGGGAATCTGGGTCAGGATTGCTCGCTTGAGACGCAAGTTCGTCGAGATTTGCTTTCGCTTTCTTTAAATAGATTTCTTCGCCTGACTTTTCATAGTGTGCCAAACACTCAAATCCAAACTGGACTGCTTTTACGGGGTGCCAATATGCTTTCCCAAATCTTTCCCACTGCACTAGATAATCTGAATTAGTCGACGTACTTTGATCACACTAGTCTCCAAAAAGATATCTATGCTCAGTAACGTCGGTAACAAAGTGTCTATCAACCTGCGCAGAATAAAAACGATGCGATGTAAAGCGATGTAAACTCGAAAGCAAAAAAATGAGCGAAAAAACAATTAAAATTACGAATGTATTGCGCGGAACTCTCCCCATGCATTCATTCTAATTGAAAGCAAACATCAAACTACTAGAAAGCGATCATAATTGAATTAATTGCGTGCTTCAAAACACCAAAGGGATAAAGTATGAACTAAACAAGGGGTGAAGTGATTAAGTATCGAAAGGCAATCAACGCGGGATCGGCCCTGATTTCACTTTTGGTTATGGCCCCGCTCGCACAATTTGGCTTGGATTTTTCAGACGAAAGTTTCTATCTACACCTTTCTTCGTCAATTGATCGCAACACTTCTGGATTTGGTCCTTGGGGAGCTGTTCTACACCCACTATTTGCAGCAACAAACAACATCGTTGGCTTTAGATTGCTTGGGGTTCTGGGGCTAATTCTTTCGGCTAGTTACTTGGCGAATGGGTTTCTTGATTCAATAGTTGATCGTGGTATGCCAATTCCACCGAGAATCATTCAGGCTTTGTATTTGTTTACGATCCCGTTTATAAGCCTTACTTATTTCCGACACCTATTGATAACACCGAGTTACAACTGGCTAAACCTAGTTGGAATCTTGTTAGTGCTAGGGGTTTATTACCGCATCAGATTTAGTTTTATAGCCTCACACCGATGGATAACTTTAATACTTCTGAATGCAGGGCTATTGATCGCAACTCTTAGTCGGCCGCTGAGTGGTCTGATACTTATCATGGGCATCTTTGCAAGTCGCGAATTCAGAAATTTTGTTTTTTACTCAAAGCAAATATTGTTGCGCCATTTAGTTACTCAATTTTCTCTACTCTTTCTCATTTTCTGGTTACTTATATCCCCCACTGAAATTCTATCTAGCTGGAAAAGTGCTATCGAGTTCTCGCAGTTTGATGAGTCTCATTCGATTTCAAATTTGATTATCGATTTGTGGTTTGACCTCAGCAACCTGATCCTTAATCCAGCAGTAGGAGTCTCGGCAGGAGCTCTCTTAGGCGTTATCCTTTTGCATCTTACTAATCTTGCCGAATCGAAAGTTGGGAAGACTTATATACGGCTATGCATAATACTTCTCACCACCGGTTTCTTTGCTCTAGCGTTAGTAGAAATCACTCAGTATGGCTCTGAAAATACTGATGACGCACTCGGCTTGATCGGCCTCACTGCACTTTCAGCAAGTATTGCAAGATTGATAAAAGTTGAAAATCAAAAGTCGCAATTTGAAGTTATGAGCAAACACAAAATTCGTTCGCAAAAATCTAGCGCTGCATTTCATCTATTTTGTGTTTTCGCTTTTGCATTCTCATCAAACAATGGTTTGATTAGGCAGTCATCAATGGCTGCAGTTATTTTCTTACTATGGGTGATTGATGAATCCCTTTGGTTCAAAACCTTAAAATTCCCTTATGTGCAAGTGGTAGCCGTATTGTTAATTACATTTTCCCTTACGATCGCTACTTTAGTGAGTGGCTTCAATGCCCCTTATCGGAGTGAAGGATTTAATTGGGGCAATTCCTATACGGTAGTTGATACACATGGTTCAAAAGTAAAGATATCAAACGATCAAGCATCTGTTGTTTCAACAATTTTAAACAGCGATGTTGCCTTGGCGAATCAAAGCGAAAATGTGTTGATTGACCTCACTCCTTTCACCACTTATTTTTACTACGCACTTGGATTCAAGTCCATTGAAACTCCATTTTGGGGCTTCCAAGATTATGCGGAATTCCTAACAGATAAGCACAAAGATGAACTTACGAATGCCTGGCTTCTTACGAGTGACGACAAGAAGGCTATCGACCCAGTAGAAATAGCCTCAATACTTAGCAAAAAATTTCCAGAAGACTACAATCTAGTTGCTACTTACAGTGGTAACTTGTGTCGGAATAAATACTGCATTCAGCAGCTTTGGAAACCAAAACAGTAGTCGTAAAACAGGAACAGGTATGTTAGGGATATGAAAGGCATTATTCTGGCTGGCGGAAGCGGCAAGCGACTCCACCCACTAACACAAGTTGTTTCGAAACAACTATTGCCTGTCTACGATAAACCAATGATTCACTACCCCTTGAGCACTCTAATGGCTGCGGGGTTAAGAGAGGTATTGGTTATAACCACTCCGAGAGATGGCTTCCTATACAAAGAATTGCTACATGATGGAACTCAATTAGGTATGCAGATTTCATATGCAATCCAAGACGAACCACGTGGCCTTGCGGACGCGTTTAGAGTGGCAAAATCATTTATCGGTAAAGATAGCGTCGCAATGATTTTAGGTGACAATATTTTTTATGGATCTTCGTTGGGACGCGCCTTGGCAGAGAAAACAAACCCAAATGGTGCGCAGATTTTCGGCTACTGGGTCTCTGATGCAAGTGAATATGGCGTCGTGGAAGTAGATGATCTCGGTAAAGCTATTTCTCTCGAAGAAAAGCCCGAAATTCCTAAGTCAAACTACGCAGTCCCGGGTCTATATTTTTACGACAACAATGTAGTAGACATTGCGTCACAGTTAAAGCCATCAGCACGCGGTGAACTTGAGATCACAGATATCAACAAGTGGTACTTGGAGCGCGAACTACTCAGCGTTGAATTACTTCCTAGAGGCACAGCCTGGCTTGATGCGGGAACTATTGATGACTTGCATGCTGCAGGTGAATTTGTTCGAATAATTGAGGAGAGACAGGGCCTAAAGATCGGATGCGTAGAGGAGTTGGCTTGGAGAAATGGATGGATCTCTGACGAACACCTTTTAGAGCTAGGTGATAAATTCTCGAATTCAAAGTTTGGTAATTACCTCATCAAATTGATAGACCAAAAGCCTTATTTATAGGTCCATTTTTTATGTACCAAGAAAGTCAACCCAGCCCCCAATAGAATTGCCAAAGTCGATTTAGGAATAAACGCTTCGCCGGTTACCAGATTTTCAAGCCCTAAAATGATGAGCCCGTAAACGGATATGTTTATCAAGTAAACAAGCGTAAATTTCGAAAGCACGACTTTATTGTTTATTTCCCTGTTGAATACCGATTTTGAGGTTACAGCGTAGGACAAAGGCATTACCGCGAGAGCGGAAACTATTAAGATCTCCCTCTGGGTCAAGGTATGAATAAAATTGGTTAAAAGTATCGTGATGCCCATCGCAATTATGTTTACGAGCGCCCCACTCGTTACGTAGCGAACTAAAATCAAGGTTTTTTCTCAAACTGTCTAATGACCGTGCAGACCTGTAGAACTTGTTCGCTAGTCATGTTTCCATGCAAAGGCAAGCGTACGAGTTGGTTTGCAGTGGCGTCACTTACAGGAGTGAAGGTTTTACCAAGTTGAAATTTGCGTGACGCTGGTGCCGAGTTAAGTGAACGGTAATGTGTGGTCACCTGAATCGAGTTGCGATACATCCAGTCGATGAATTCATCTCTAGTTTGAGGGTCCTCAAAAAGCAACCAAAAAATGTGCCCTGAGTAATTAACGTTAGGTTGTGGGATAGGTGCAAGACTTACCCTGTTAGATTCGGCCCAATTATCGAGTTCTTCTCGATATGTATTCCACATCTGAATCCGATTCTGCTGAATCTCTTCGTAGTTCTCGAGTTGAGCAAGTAAATATGCCGCTGTGTATTCACTTGGGAGAAAACTTCCTCCCAGGTCCACCCATGTGTATTTGTCAACATTTCCATCTATGAATGAACGACGATTAGTGCCTTTTTCGCGAAGAATATGAGCGCGATCAATAAATTCGACATTTGATGTTTGAAGAGCTCCACCTTCTCCACAGCTAATATTCTTGGTTGAATGAAAGCTTAATGTTGAAACATCGGAGTACGAACCTAAGGGCTTGCCATTTAATGATGATCCCAAACTGTGCGCGTTGTCTTCAATAACAATCAGATTATTTCTGGAAGCTAATTCATTGATTGAGTCAATTTCGGCGGGTACCCCACCGTAATGAATAGGAATAATACTTCTCGTCCTTTTTGTAATGGCAGGTTCTATTAGGTTCGGATCAATATTTAAGTTGACAGGGTCAATATCAACAAAAATAGGCACTAGACCCAGAGATAATGCAACGGCGGGCGCCGACGAAAAGTTGAAACTTGGAATCAGAACTTCATCACCAGGTTCTAAGTCACAAAGTAAAAGAGCCATCTCTAAGGCATCAGTGCATGAAGTTGTTAGTAATGTCTCTTTCGTTTTGGAGATCGTAGAGAGTATATCTTCACATTCCCGCGTAAACCTTCCATCGCCTGATATCTGCCCAGAGCTCAAGCATTGTGAAATATAGTTCAACTCTTCACCAACTAGGAATGGTTCAGAAAATTTTATTTGATATTCAGTCATTGGTGTAACTGTTCTCCCACCAACGCTGATTGTTTTGGTACCAAGCGATAGTAGATTTTAAGGAATCGTTGAAATTTCTTCCAGGTGCAAACGACAAGTCTTTCTCAGCTTTCATACAATTGACCGAGTAGCGGAAGTCATGCCCCATTCTGTCATCAACATATTCGATAACATTTTTAGAAATATTCATGAACTCACAGATCTTTCGGGCTAAATCTATGTTAGATATTTCATTCCCCCCGCCTAAGTTATATATTTCTCCTGAGTTGCCCTCTTTAGTAAGTGCTAGCCAAATTCCTTGAACATTATCTTCAACATGGATCCAATCTCGAACATTTGAACCATCACCATATATTGGAAGTGGTTTCCCGTTGATAAGGTTGGTGATCAATGTTGGGATCAACTTCTCCCGATTCTGAAATGGACCAAAATTATTTGAGCTCCGTGTTACAACTGCATTAAGACCATAGGTTTTGAAGTAACTTCGAACAAGTAAGTCTCCAGCCGCCTTGGTCGCTGCATAGGGAGAATTTGGCAGCAAGGGTTCGCCTTCATCCCAATTGCCACTTGAAATTGACCCATAAACTTCGTCGGTAGAAACCTGAAGAAATTTTATGTGATCGACTCTATTTTTAATGGAGTCTAGGATGTTTCTTAGCCCTTCAACATTTGTCGAAACAAATTCACTGGCTGATCGGATAGAGCGGTCTACATGAGATTCGGCAGCGAAATTGACCACATGCGTATGGGTCTTGCATAGTCGATCGATTAAAACTTCGTCCCTTATGTCACCATGGACAAATTCAAATCCAAATTCATTTTGAATTTCAGACAGATTTTGAATTGACCCTGCGTATGTGAGTGAGTCAATAACTGTTACTTTTTCAATTTGATCAGAAATTGCATCATTACTAAAGATTTTACGAACGAATGCGCTGCCAATAAATCCAGCACCTCCGGACACCAAAAGTTTCACAAGTTTATTCTAGGGCCTGGAATTTTGCTAATGGTGTAAACAGTATCTCTTGGAGAGTGCGAGACCAGTGACTCGAACTTTAGATTTCTACTCAAACTGTAAGTTTCTATTAGGGTTTCGAACTCCAGTTTCGTAAAGCGAAAATTCTCAGCCCCGTATCCGGTTCTTGTTGTTAAGCCAACTAGAAACTTGAGCACCGAATTCGAATTTGCCACATTTGTTGTTGGCTCTGAAATAATTGCTACACCGCTATTGGATAACATGAGATCGAGAACCTGGTCAAAATCCTCTTTAAACTGATAGAGAGAACCGATCATGATGGACACATCAGATTCTGGAAGCATCAAAAGTTTCTTTACGTCGCATTCATTTGCACGGTACCCAAGTTTGCTTGCTCGACGTACGGCGACTGAGCTGATATCAAACCCTTGCCAATCTCGATTTGTTAGGTATGCCCAGTCAGCTACTTGAGTATCAGCGAAGCAAAGTTCCACAATGGAGCGAATTTGGTGAAGTTCACAGAAATCAAAGATTGCAGTGAATCGATCCTCTTGCTTATTGCGGTAAAGAAGTCGGAGAAGCAAACGATACAAAAAAATGTACTTGTAGATAAGACTTTGCACACTATTCATTTGACCTCAATGGCTAAAGTGTATTATCGGATAAGTCTAGTCAGGGATGGAAAACAAGGTGCGCGAGGGAATCTCAATAGTAATACCCTGTTACCAGTCTGAAGATTATATAACGCAAACTTTACAGGGCATAGCTGATGCGTTCACAGATAATCGCAACGAAATCGAAGTCATTTGCGTTGTCGATGGAAGCACCGATGATGTTGCCGCAGTCATTAGAAAACATAAAGCACCATTTGACTTGAAAGTCATCGAATTAACACGAAATTTTGGTCAGCACAATGCCTTGTTAGCAGGAATTAGAGAAGCAAATTTTGAGTATTGCGCGACGATGGATGATGACGGTCAGCACCTTCCCATGGAGCTTGTTGGGATGCATGCATTCGCATTTGAACAAAAGTACGACTTAGTATATGGGAAACCGAAAAGTGAAGAGCATGGATTTGTTAGATCGCTTGCCTCACGATCTGTTAAATTCTGGCTCACAGTTTTAGGCAATAAGCACGCCCGAGACATAAGCGCGTTTCGCTTGTTTAGGACCGAGTTACGTGATGCATTTGCTCACGTTTCAGATCCAAACGTTCAGCTTGATGCTTTACTTGCCTGGTCTACAAACAACGTGGGAGTAGTTGAAGTTGAAATGCGACCCAGATCTGCTGGAAGGTCAGGTTATTCATTTCCAAAACTACTGCAATACGCACTAAACATGATTACTGCATATAGTACAAAACCACTTCGCGCTATTACGTATATCGGATTTCTTGCATCTGTCATAGGTTTTGGCCTTGGAGTGTTTATCTTAGGTTCGTTTTTTCTCTCCGAAACAACTCCAACTGGATTTACCAGCATTGCCTTTATGGTTTCAACTTTCTCCGGCATACAAATGTTGGCTATTGGAGTGCTTGGAGAATACCTTGCAAGGTCGCACGGTCGGATTTCTGGCCAACCAATGTACGTGATTAGACAGGAAGGTTGCAGTGAAAAGTGAAATCCACAAATTTCTGACATTTGCAGGTTCCAGTTATTCACTTCCTTCCGAATTCCGAGAATTTGACGGAGTTTTTGAAGCAAATCAATTGGTACCCAAGGTCAGTTACCCGATCGATGCACACGGAGAACTCCCTTCTGTCGAAAACTGGTGGTTCAGGATTCGGGCTCATGCAGTCAATGATGCGCTTGAAAGGCAAGGTGCAGTTAAAACTTTGTGGGATGTTGGTTCCGGCACTGGCGTAATGGGAGCGATTCTTAGAGATTTAGGCTGGGATGTGGCCTGTGTTGAACCAATGCGGCAAGGCGCTTCTTCAGCTGCTGATTTTCATCTAATGTCGATATGTTCAACGCTTGAGCAGTTGCATTTACCACCAAGGAGCATCCCGAATCTCGGACTTTTTGATGTAATCGAGCATTTGGAAGATCCCGGTCCAATTTTGTTGCAGATACATAATGTACTGGCTGATGAGGGATTCTTAGTTGTGACCGTTCCTGCACACCAAATTCTTTGGAGCCAATTCGATGTGCATTTCGGCCATTACCGCAGATACTCCGTAAAATCTTTGCGACGGGAATTGGAAAACCATGGTTTTGAAGTCTTATCTATCAATCCAATGTTTGCTGCGCTTCTTCCCTTTGCCCTCATTCGAAAAATTGTTTCAACACCAAAGAACTCAAGCGAGGCGTTGGCGGCTCTTCGCTATTCAAAGCTTATAAACCCAATTGCTTGTTTATTTTTCAAGTTTGAGCTTCAGTTACTCAGATTAATGCCATCAGGATTCGGATTGTCACTTCTCTTGATAGCAAGAACCCGGAACCATAGTTCACCCAATAGTTAACACTGCTAATATTTCAATAACTCAAGGGGTATTTGTGACGAATGTAATTGTAAATGTGGCACTTAAGCCTGAAATTCTCGACCCTCAGGGCAGGGCTGTTTTGGGTGCACTTGGTCGACTTGGATTAACCGGTGTTGCAGATGCGCGACAGGGCAAACAGTTCGTTCTGAATATCGACGGCGACGTGGATGAGACCAAGTTAGCCCAGATCCATGAAATCGCTTCCACACTTTTGAGTAATCCTGTTATCGAAGATTTCACAGTTGAGGTTCAAGCATGAGCCCACG
Organism: Candidatus Nanopelagicales bacterium; assembly: GCA_044239795.1. Lineage (GTDB taxonomy): Bacteria > Actinomycetota > Actinomycetes > S36-B12 > UBA5976 > UBA5976. The sequence goes on from JBIIAS010000005.1 coordinate 18,322, forward strand.
GGTTGGCGTTATTACCTTCCCCGGGTCTCTTGACGATAAAGACGCAGCTCGAGCTGTTCGCTTAGCTGGCGGCGACTCTGTTGCACTTTGGCATGCAGATGCTGATCTGCATTCTGTTGATGCCGTTGTCTTGCCTGGTGGTTTTTCTTATGGTGATTATTTGCGCTGCGGTGCGATTGCAAAGTTTGCTCCGGTTATGGAAAAACTAGTTGATGCTGCAAATGGTGGCTTACCCGTTCTAGGAATTTGTAATGGTTTTCAAGTTTTAACTGAATCGCATCTGTTACCTGGCGCATTAACTCGCAATGATCACTTGCATTTTATTTGCAGAGATCAGAAACTTCGAATCGAAAACAACAGTTCGATGTGGACTGGGGATTATGAAATTGGTCAAGAGATTTTGATTCCATTAAAGAATGGTGAAGGAGGCTACGTCGCTGATGAAAAGACCTTGGATCAACTTGAGGCCGAAGGTCGAATAATTGCTCGCTATTTAGAACTCAATCCAAATGGATCTCGTCGTGACATTGCTGGCATTACAAATGAGCGTGGCAATGTCGTTGGCATCATGCCGCATCCAGAGCACGCAGTTGAAAAGCTAACTGGTCCAACAACTGATGGTCTGGGATTCTTCACATCACTTCTCACCTCGCTGGTTAACAATGGAAAAGTTTCAGCATGAGCATTGACACAGTTGCTAATGCCACTTCATCGCCAAAAACCTCCCAGCCATTTGCTGAACTTGGTTTAAAGAAAGACGAGTATCAGTCCATTCGTGCGATTTTGGGTCGTCGCCCAACTTCATCTGAATTAGCAATGTATTCGGTTATGTGGTCGGAGCACTGCAGTTACAAATCTTCCAAGGTTCACTTGCGTCAGTTTGGCAGCAAAGTTCCAGCAAATGATTCAATGCTGGTTGGTATTGGTGAGAACGCTGGGGTTGTTGACATTGGTCAGGGCTGGGCTGTGACTTTCAAGGTTGAATCACATAACCATCCTTCCTACGTTGAGCCATACCAAGGCGCAGCTACCGGCATTGGTGGAATTGTTCGCGACATTATTTCTATGGGTGCGCGTCCAGTTGCAGTGATGGACCCACTTCGCTTTGGAGATCCAGAACACCCAGACACCCGTCGGGTGCTAACCGGAATTGTTTCTGGCATTGGTGGCTATGGAAACTGTTTGGGACTGCCAAACATTGGTGGCGAAATAGTTTTCGATTCCAGCTATCAGGGCAACCCATTAGTTAACGCACTTTGTGTTGGAACTATGAAGCATGAAGATATTCACTTGGCAAAAGCAAGCGGTATTGGCAATGCAGTAATTCTTTATGGCGCTCGAACAGGTGGCGATGGTATCGGTGGCGTGAGCGTTTTGGCCTCCGAAACCTTTGATGCTGACGGTCCAGCTAAACGACCTAGCGTTCAAGTTGGCGATCCATTTATGGAAAAGCTATTGATTGAGTGCACCTTGGAAGTTCTTCATGCTGGATTAGTTGAAGGTATTCAGGATCTTGGTGGCGCGGGAATTTCTTGCGCAACTAGTGAGCTTGCCAGCAATGGTGAAGGTGGCATGCACGTTTGGCTAGATCGTGTCTTGTTGCGCGACAGCACTTTGTCACCAGAAGAAATCTTGATGAGCGAATCCCAGGAAAGAATGTGTGCGGTAGTTGAGCCGGGCAAAATCGATGCGTTCATGGCAGTTTGCAAGAAGTGGGATGTTGAAGCCGTAGTTATTGGTGAAGTTAACAACTCAGGTCGCTTAACTGTTGAATGGCACGGCCAAGAAATCGTAAACGTGCCACCGCGTTCGGTTGCACATGATGGTCCGGTTTATGAACGCCCGTACGCACGTCCTGACTGGATGGATGTTCGTCAGGCATCTGGTCCAGAGAATTTGGTTCGACCAAAAACTGCTGCTGAAGTTAAGCAGACATGGCTAACTATGACTGGAACTCCAAACTTAGCTTCAAAGTCTTGGGTGACTTCGCAGTATGACCGCTATGTGATGGGCAATACTGTGCTGGCTCAACCAGAAGACAGCGGCATGATTCGCGTCGATGAAAAGACTGGACTTGGCATCGCAGTTTCCACAGATTGCAATGCTCGCTTTGCTGCTCTTGATCCTTATAAAGGTGCCCAACTTGCGTTAGCTGAGTCGTATCGCAACGTTGCTGTGACAGGCGCGAAGCCGCTTGCTGTAACTAATTGCTTGAACTTTGGATCGCCAGAAGATTCGGCTGTGATGTGGCAGTTTGAGCAGGCGGTGACAGGCCTTGCGGATGCTTGTCTTGAAATGGGAACCCCAGTTACTGGTGGCAACGTTTCGTTCTATAACCAAACTGGTGAAGTTGCGATTCATCCAACCCCAGTGATTGGTGTGCTTGGCGTTATTCAAGATGTTGATCGCCGCACTCCAATGGCTTGGAAGCTAGATGGCGAAATTGTTTATGTGTTAGGTACAACTCGTGATGAACTTGCGGGTTCGGAATGGACACATGCAATTCACAAGCACTTAGGTGGCTTGCCTCCAGTTTTGGATTTGAATGCCGAGATGACGTTGGCTGAAATTTTGGTGGCAGGTTCGCGTGAAGGTTTATTTACTGCCGCTCACGATGTTTCCGAAGGTGGCATTGCTCAGACGATTGCTGAAATGGCAATGCGTTCCGGTGTTGGCGTTCGCTTAGAAGTGCCAGCCGGGCTTGATGCCTTCACATTCCTATGGAGTGAATCAGCAACTCGCGCAGTTGTTGTTGTGTCACAGGATCGCAATGATGAATTCTTAACGATTTGCGAAACCAAGGGTTTCGCGGTGACCAAAATTGGTGTGGTTGATTCGCTGAGCAGTCGTGTTGAGTTGGCTGGGGTTTTTGGCGACACGATCGCTTTAGACATTGAAGAACTTCGCACAATCAGCGAAGAAACCTTGCCGCGCCTGTTTGGCTAAAGTAGTTCGCTCAAATCACTACGTTCGCCGCTTGCAGTGATCTTCCCACTGGCTACAGCATCGGCCCAAGTTAGTTTCTGGGTGAACAGCTCGAGCCAAGTTTGTGGACTCATTTCTACAACAGCTGGCGGCGTGCCACGACGATGTGTCGTGCCGCCCAAGATCTGGACTGCTAAGTAGGGCGGAACTCGAACCTCAACGGCACGGCCTGGATTTTGCTCGGCGAACCATTCCAAGGATGCGCGAACTCCGTTAGCTAGTATTTCTAAGTCTGACGGATTGACCAAGGCATCAATTGCAGTCTCAATTGCGAGGGCGCGATCAACCTTTCTCATACACCCATATTGGCGCATGAGTTGGGCGGTAGACTAGGCCTGTGGCAGGCGATGGTCGACTCAATCACGAGTTGCTCCCAGGGGAAAAAGGTCCGCAGGATGCCTGCGGAGTATTTGGCGTATGGGCGCCTGGGGAAGAAGTAGCCAAACTTACTTTTTATGGTTTGTATGCGCTGCAACATCGAGGCCAAGAATCAGCCGGTATCGCCGTTAGCGATGGTCACAACATCACGGTCTTTAAGGACATGGGATTGGTATCTCAGGTCTTCACCGAATCAGCTTTGGAATCACTTTCCGGATACATAGCAATTGGTCACACTCGTTACAGCACCACTGGCTCGAGTTGCTGGGATAACGCGCAACCAACGTTTCGCGCAACGGCAACTGGTCACCTCGCGCTTTCACACAATGGCAATCTGACCAACACCCATGAACTAACTTCGCGGCTACGCGAGGTTCGTGAATCAGCGGGCGAGCTATATCCAGACTTTGAAAACCTCGCGACAACTGACACCGACATTTTGACTGCATTGTTGGCTGCGCATCCAGACATGACAATGGAAGCAGCGGCAACACTTGAACTTCCTAAAGTTAAGGGCGCCTTCTCATTGGTGTTCATGGATGATCAAACTTTGTATGGTGCGCGGGATCCGCAAGGTATACGTCCGCTTGTTCTGGGTCGCCTAGAGCGCGGTTGGGTGATTGCATCTGAGACCGCAGCGCTAGATATTGTTGGCGCAACTTACGTTCGCGAAATTGAGCCAGGTGAAATTGTGGCAATCGACGAACACGGACTTCGTTCAAGTCGATTTGCTGAAGCCGACCCAAAGGGTTGCTTGTTTGAGTTTGTTTACCTAGCTCGTCCTGACACAACAATTAACGGAAATGCAGTTCATGGCGTTCGTGTTGAAGTTGGCCGCAGACTGGCAAAAGAATTCCCAGTTGATGCAGACGTCGTTATCCCAGTTCCAGAATCCGGCACACCAGCCGCTGTTGGATATGCCCAAGCCAGTGGTATTCCATTTGCCCAAGGTTTTGTTAAGAATGCCTATGTTGGTCGAACCTTTATTCAGCCAAGTCAAACTATTCGCCAGCTCGGTATTCGACTAAAGCTAAATCCGCTTCGCGAAGTTATTGAAGGCAAGCGCCTGGTTGTTGTTGATGATTCGATAGTTCGTGGAAATACCCAGCGCGCGATTGTGAAGATGTTGCGCGAGTCAGGCGCAACCGAAGTTCACGTTCGTATCTCTAGCCCACCGGTGCAGTGGCCATGTTTTTATGGCATTGATTTTGCAACCCGTGCAGAACTAATTGCCAATGGATTATCGATCGATGAGATCCGTCAATCCATTGGCGCAGATTCGTTGTCATTCATTTCGCTTGATGCATTAGTTGAATCAACCAATGTTGCCAAGGATCGGTTATGCCGCGCTTGCTTCGACGGGGTTTATCCAGTCGAGTTGCCAGATGAAGGCAAGCTTGGCAAGCACGTCTTGGAAGGTTTTGGTATCGCGCACGATGGCATGACCGCAATTGATGAAGTGGTTCGTCGACCTTGAGCGAAGTGAACAAAAAGTCTTCGTACGCGGCCGCTGGCGTTGATACCGAAGCTGGAGAACGCGCGGTTGATTTAATGCGCAGTGCGATTGATAAGTCCACTCGCCGTGAAGTTGTTGGTGACTTTGGTGGGTTTGCTGGCCTATTTGATATCAGTGCTTTCAAAACCATGACTAAGCCCCTGTTAGCAACTTCAACAGATGGTGTTGGCACCAAGATTGATGTTGCTCGAAGGATGGATATCCATGACACGGTCGGGATTGATCTAGTTGCCATGGTGGTTGATGACTTAGTGGTTTGTGGTGCTGAGCCGTTGTTCATGACCGACTACATCGCAGTCGGAAAAGTTCATCCAGAGCGAGTTGCTGCAATCGTTACTGGAATTGCAAACGGATGCGTGCAAGCAGGATGCGCTTTGGTTGGTGGCGAGACAGCTGAACACCCAGGACTACTTGGCCCAGATGATTACGACATCGCAGGTGCAGGAACTGGCGTTGTTGATGCAACGGCATTGCTTGGCCCAGATCGAGTTCTTTCTGGCGACGTTGCAATTGCAATCGGATCAAGTGGCTTGCATTCAAATGGTTATTCGTTAGCAAGGCATGTCGCATTTAATGTTGCAGGCCTTGATGTTCATGACAATGTTCCTGAGTTTGGTCGAACTTTAGGTGAAGAATTTCTGGAACCAACTCAGATTTATGCCAAAGATGTTTTGAATTTAATAAAGGCTGTTGAAGTTCACTCCATCTCTCACATCACTGGTGGAGGAATCGCAGCCAACGTGGCTCGCGTTATGCCGGCAGATCTAGCGCTTGACTTGGATCGCTCAACTTGGACACCACAAGCGATCTTTGCTTGGTTGCAGGCCCGTGGAAACATCGAACAAATCGAAGCTGAGAAAACTTTCAACATGGGAATTGGAATGTTGGCATTTGTACCCGCCAGTGCGGCGCAGATTGCAATCACTGCATTACAGGCAAGTGGTTTGAAAGCTTGGGTTTGTGGTGAAGTTCGCGCGCGCGGCGCAAATGAATTAGGCGATGCGCAGGCGAAAGGTGGAAAAGGCGGAGCTGTTAGTTTGGTAGGGAATTACCAGCGCTAGCTTTACGCTTCGTCTTCCTCGTCATCTTCGTCTTCGTAATACTTCGCATATGGATCGTTTTCAACGTCCGCAGCTTCAAAGTCAGTTTCAGATGGAACATAAGATGAGCCACCAAGTTCAGCTTGCAGGGCGCTTAAGTCTGTGTTGGGGCTGTTGTATTTCAGATCCCGAGCAACTTTAGTTTGCTTGGCTTTTGCACGGCCACGTCCCATGACTGCGCCCCCTTAACTACCCGGAGTTTCTAATTCGGTTACTGAATTGCCAGAGTTTAGTGCGATCTGCAGGTCGGTAACGTCAATGTCAGTCTATCTGAGCCTGAAATTGGTGCATCTGACGGGTAGTTTGAATGATTTTTAGGGGCTCACAGGGTGCCTAGAGCCGTACCAACCAGTAACAGTAAGGATTTGTTCAAGATTGGGCTGATTAGGGCTTTTGGGCTCGCTGATGTCCGATTTGGGCGATTGAATCAGAGAGTTGATTTTCTCCATGAAAAGTAGGTTTTCCCCTGTGTCTGATTCCAAAGTCCTTATGACTCCCGCCGAAGTTGCAGCCCTTTTTCGGGTTGATCCAAAGACGGTGACCCGATGGGCAGATGCTGGAAAACTAACCGCAGTTCGTACCCTTGGTGGCCACCGCCGCTATCGCCAGGATGAGGTCCAGAATCTGCTGGTTGCCAGCTCGATTTCCATGCCAGCTGCTGCCGAAGGCGCCTCGGTTTAGTTCGCAATCCATTCCGGTCTGATCATGATTGGTCCGGCCAAAATCGCTTTGCCTGATGCGGTTGTTTTCCCGTATGCTTCAATCTCATGCTTTTCGCAAGATAGGCATTTGCCCCCATCGTCTAGTGGCCTAGGACGCTGCCCTTTCACGGCGGTAACACGGGTTCGAATCCCGTTGGGGGTACGCAAGATTTCAAGGCTTGACCGTCTTGGAATCGGCTGAAGTACTCAACCTAAAGTTGGGTATCTAGGCCCCGTAGCGCAGTTGGTTAGCGCGCCGCCCTGTCACGGCGGAGGTCGCGGGTTCGAGTCCCGTCGGGGTCGCTGCAAGGTCGGTTTTCATCTCTGATGTTG